>CALRRX020000145.1:0-7275 GCA_943370675.1 Reyranella massiliensis 521
TCCCAGCGGCAGCTTCTCCCTCTACCAAGTGTTTAAATCCATCTTCTTCGCCACCGAGAGCGACTTCCGCATCATCGCCTGCGTGGTTTCCGCCGAGGAAGCCCGCACTGGAAATGAACAAGGTTCCTTTGGCTTTTTCACCAAACTACTGGAAAACAGCTATTCCACCCTGCCCAAGGACCTACGAAACATGAGACTGAAAGACAAAACCCTCACCGTCCTCGTGTACCATTTCTTCCAAAGTGACATCGGACAAGTGCCTGTTCTCGACCTCAGCAAGCGCCTTACCGCCTTCCAGCACCTCGAGCGAACCCGCACCCTCCGCAACCTGACCACCAACCGACCATGAAAAAAGTAGACTTTTACACCTCCCGCAAGACCCTCCTCACCCACTGGATCGTGGCCTCACTGGTCATCTTTGTGACCTACTTTGTGGTGGCGCGCATGGGCCGCTTTGGCGCCAGCGAAGGAGAAGTATGGTCCTGGCTGTTCCAGTTTATCCTGCCTCCACTCTCCCTGATGATCGGCGTGCTGATCGTCACCGTGACCCAGCCGCCCGCCGCACTGGAGATCGATGCCTTCTTCTTCCGACTGGCCCTGGGCATGTCCTACTTCTTTCTGCTGCTGATCTTTCTGTCCGCTTTTCTGGTGCCGCTGATCCACCTGCAGCAAAACGCCAACCTGATCGTCACCGAGCAAATCCCGCTGATCAAAGCCTTTAAAAGCTACGACAGCATCCTCATCCCCGTGCAGGGCTTGTCCACACTGACCTTGGGCTTGTTTTTCAGTAAAAAGTAAAAAGCCAACCTCCTTAAAAACCAACCAATCAACATCTTAACCAGCGATTCCCTTTATTCTATGAGCACTTTCACAAACAAAACAGCATTGGTTACCGGAGGTGGGTCAGGCATCGGACGTGCCTTGGCGATCCATCTGGCTGCAAGAGGAGCCAAAGTAGCCGTGGCAGACCTCAACCTGGAAGCCGCCCAAGAAGTCGCCAATGCCTGTGGCCCCGATGCCCGAGCCCTACGCCTAGACGTGCGAGATGCCGAGGCAGTGAAGCAATGCATCCAGACCTATGCTGAGGAAATGGGCCGACTCGACTACCTCTTCAACAATGCCGGCATCGGCATCGGTGGGGAGGCGGATGAAATCACGCTTGCTGCCTGGCAACACATCGTGGACATCAATGTCTATGGGGTACTCCACGGGGTATTGTCAGCCTATCCGATCATGCTCAAGCAGAGGTTCGGGCACATCGTCAATGTCGCTTCCCTCGCCGGATTGGGCCCCGCACCACTCTTGGCGCCCTATGCCCTGACTAAGCATGCCGTGGTAGGACTGAGCACCAGTCTGAGAATAGAAGCGGCTGCTCGAGGCGTGAAAGTCAGCGCCCTGTGTCCTGCCGCCATCGAAACGCCCATATTGGAAAGTTCCAACCCAAGTCAGTTTGGGATCAGCTGGTCCCCCAACATGCGTCGATTCCTGACAGCCTTGGCGGGTCCGCCCTACCCTGTGGACAAGTGTGCCAGCGAGGCACTAGACGCCATCGAAAAAAACAAAGGCCTCATCGTCCTGCCGGGTCGTGCACGGCTAGCTTGGCGTATCGGTCGACTTTCGCCTTCCTTGGTAGAGAAGCTAGGCCAAAAAGCGGTCAGCGATGAACGCCAATCACGGGGATAAAACCCTTTCCAACTAGGCCTAGTCTTCCAAACTTGGCCTAGTTTCCTATTTACTCTTTGAAGTTCAGAAAAATACGGGGTGAAGATCCAAACCCCACCTCAACCTACTCTCCGACCTATGGAACCTAAAAAAGGCCTCAACTTCTTCTTCACGATCATCGCACTGATCGTCGGCAGCGCAGCCCTCCGCAATGTGAAACTCTCCACCCTGACCGTGAAGCAACCTGCACTTACCGCACTCTATGTGCTCGTCTTTGCGGCGGCAGTCTATGGCATACTCCATGAGCGAAAGAAAAAAAGCTGAAAATTTTAGGGGAAATCCCAACTAGCACTTTATTATCTAAAAATTACTTTTTATTTTCATCACGCAAGCGGAAAGAGCTCCCCAAGCGCATTTTTGAATTTAAACTTTTCTAACCAAATGACTGAAGAACCTGCATTTTACAGCCTAGAGCCCTATTCTATGGGCGACACCGCCTTTCGAAAAAAGGGAACCAATCGGAGCAATCAAGAGAAGTGATTTAGGAATACCAGCAAAGTACTGCGCAATGCATCCGAATAAGCATGCATTACGCAGTAACCTGCGCAAGCACAAACGTTGGCAGCAAGTGTAAATGACAGCATATACATATAATAATAAAATATGACCAGCAGTAAATTGACAATTTTAAAAGAAGTGTTAACTCAAAAGAAATCTGAAATAGCATCTGGTATGACGGAAGATGAATTTTTCAATCTTTTTGCAAGTGAACAAATTCTAAAGGACTTTGAGTTATCATATGACGAATTAATTGACGGAATAGTTGAGGGCGGAAGTGATGGCGGTATAGATGCAATTTATTCCTTTATAAATGGAGAGCTATTAGAAGAAGACACTGATTACACAGGACTGAAAAAGGAAATAGTAATTGACCTTATTATCATCCAATCAAAAAACACAAATGGTTTTGCGGAGGAACCTATGAATAAGTTTATTTCATCTGCTCAAGATTTATTGAACTTGTCAAATGACTTAAACTCTTTAAAAGCAACTTACAAAAAGGAGTTAAGAAAAAAAATTGAGTTATTCAGAAACGCATATTTAAGACTTGCTTCAAAGTTTCCGAAACTAAATATATCTTACTATTACGCAGCACTTGCATCAGACTTACATCCAAACGTTGGAAGAAAAGTGCCACAACTTCAAAATGTAATAAATACCCAAATCAGTGACAGCAACATTACATTTTCATTTATTGGCATTGAAGAATTATTAAGTCTTGCAAGAAAAAAACCTGTTAGAGTTAAGACATTAAATATTGAAGGAACTCCAATTAATACTCGTGATGGTGGCTATATAGCTTTAGTAAGCCTAACAAATTATTACGAATTCATAACTGAGAATAACAAATTAATTAAAGCCTTCTTTGATGCAAACGTAAGGGACTATCAAGGTAAAATTGAAGTAAATCAAGCTATTTCGGACAGTTTGAAAAATCCTAACAATGAAGATTTTTGGTGGTTAAATAACGGGGTAACAATAACGACTACAAACGCAACACTGGCTAGCCAATCATTGACAATTGAAGACCCACAAATTGTTAATGGACTTCAATCATCACATGAATTGTTCTATCACTTTTCGACAGGTGGGAATAGGGATGACTCTCGAAAAATAATGGTTCGTGTAATTAAACCGATTGATGAAAAATCAAGGCTTAAAATAATTAAAGCAACAAACAGCCAAACTAGTGTCCCCATAGCTTCATTGAGAGCAACAGATGAAATTCACTTGAACATTGAGGACTATTTCTTATCTCAAGGGTTATACTATGATAGAAGAAAAAATTACTATAAAAATTTGGGCAAACCTGCTGAGCAAATTATTAGTATTCCATATCTATCACAGATTATTACTTCAATTGTTTTAAGGGAGCCAAATAATTCGAGAGCAAGACCTTCTACACTTATCAAAAATGATGAGGAGTATAAACGCATTTTCAGTAAAGAATATGATGTAGATATTTATGCAAAAGGAGTTCTATTACAAAAGCAAGTAGAAAAGACATTAAAAGGCTACTCTCCGGAGTTGACTACAAGTGAAATTGGCGACCTTAAATTTCACGTATCAATGTTTATAGTTGCGGACACATTAAAAAAGCTGACATACTCTCCAAACGACATAAAAAGCATTGATCTCTCTTCCATTTCGACTGAAAAAATTAACCAAGCTATTATTATCGTAAAAGAGTTATATGACTCGCTTGGCGGAACAAACAAAGTAGCTAAAAGTCAAGACTTTGTTACTGCTGTTTTTGGGAAACTAGGTGAAATAATTGCGGAACACAAAGAATCATTAAAACAACAGAGCTTAGCATCAAAAACCGACAATGAGACAAAATAATAAAACAGCAGCTGCTAACGGCACCTACAAGAAATTGGCGGTTCAGTGGTTAAATCAAGCTTTGTGCTTCTATCAAAGTTTATCGTTGGTTGACAGTGAAGTGCTTCGAAATCGCCACCTTCGGGTAGCTGCAAAAAGTTATCGGTAAGGCTAAAAATGACACCCTACCTGAGGGTTGTTTCTCCTTTCCCTCATTGAGGTTCAGCGAAGGTCTGGGTTTAATTTGTAATTCCACTCTCTCCTGAGCGTAGTTTCTTCTTTCCATCTTTGAAGTTCAACATTGTGCAGGGTTGGAATTTGTAATTCAACCCTCCTATCCTTCCGAATTTGCAATTCGAAGCTAGTAGACTTCCTATCTCAGCCTAATTTTTTTATCAATGAAGAATGATGAAAATGCAACTTAGAGAAGGTGAAAACTAAAATTTATCGTAAATTTTAACAGGTAAAAGCAAAAAGCGGTCTTTTTCTGCTAATGTGGATCCTAATTATCTACAAACCCCAAATTTCAAAAACAACGCTATAATTTGATCAAATCAAAGGATTAAATGAAGTGGGTAACAAGAGAAACAATTCTTGCTTGGATATTCTCGAAAACCCCAAATCAAATTGAGATACTTTTTTTTGAAAGAAATAAAAGGCAACCTTAAAAAAGATAAAAATCATGAATTACGATTATTCTTCTTTACATGTAATCAACCGAGCCAACGAATACACTCGAAGCTTCTATACGAGGCATCTTGCTGAAATAAGGCATCTTGGATTAGGAACTCATAGAATAATATTTGATATGGATATCTTAATTCTAGATAAAAAAATAGAAGCCCAATTTCTCAAGTGGGATGAACAGTGGCATAGGAAGGATCAAAAGAATAAATCGCAGGCAGAAAAAGAAATTAACCTTAATCTAGCCGAAGAAAGGACCTTAGAGGCTAAGGCAATACAAGATGCTGTTAAAAATATTCTTCTTGACACATTAGAAATTGACGACACAGTTAACTGGGAGAGTTTAAAGGATCTTAGAGAATTTAAAGTACCAAATCCGATAATTTCCTTGAAATCAGAGTTAAAGGGAATCAAAGACCCAAACCCACCAGTTTTTAAGAATATAGATGAAGCTCCGAAAAAGGATTTTTTTAGCCCAACTCTTTCCCTCATTGATAAAATCATCCCTTCATTTAAAAAAACTAAGGAACAGAAAGCAGAAATAGAGTTTAAAAATGCCTTAGGAGCTTGGGAAAAAGCTGTTAACGAAACACAACTTTATAATTTGTCATTGCAAAGAGAGTATGAAGAGAAATTACAAGAAATCGAAAAAGAAAAAGATAAACTTAAAATAAAGTACCAAGCCCTAGAAAAGGATTGGGAAATAGAGCGTGAAAAATTCCACCAACTCCAGAATAATCACAATGAGAAGATTGATGAATTGAAAAAACAATACCTAAACTGCGATCCATTTGCAGTAATTGAATATTGTGAGCTTGTTCTTAATAATTCGGAATACCCTGAAGTCTTCCCAAAAGATTTTGAAATAGAGTATAATCCAGATTCAAAAATTCTTTTGGTAGAATTTGTTCTTCCTTCTCCGGCACAAATACCCACACTGCTTGAGGTAAAATACATTGCTGCCAAAAAAGAGTTAAAGGAATCTCATTTATCAGAAGCTCAAAATGCCAAAATATACGATGAGACTATCTATAAGATTACATTAAGAACCCTTCATGAACTTTTTGAAGCGGATAAAGCTGAAGCGGTCGATGCAATCATATTTAATGGTTGGGTAGAGAACATTAATAAGGCAACTGGAAAATCGGTTAACAATTGCATAGTTTCAATTCAAACAAAAAAAGAAGAATTTTTAGAAATAGAATTGGCAAATGTGGACCCGAAAACTTGCTTCAAAAATCTCAAGGGAATAGGAAGTAGCAAATTGAGTGGACTTGTAGCTATACAACCAATTGCCCAGATAAATAAAGAAGATAAGCGTTTTGTCTCGTCCTATGATGTTGCAGATAATTTAAGCGAAGCGGACAATTTAGCTGCAATGAAATGGGAAGATTTCGAGCACCTAATGAGGGAGATATTCGGAAAAGAATTTAGTTCAAATGGAGGGGAAGTTAGAGTAACCCAAGCAAGTAGAGATGGCGGAGTAGATGCAATTGCATTTGACCCAGATCCCATTCGAGGTGGTAAAATTGTAATTCAGGCAAAACGATATACGAATACAGTTGGAGTGGCTGCTGTTCGAGACTTATATGGTACTGTTTTAAATGAAGGAGCTACAAAAGGAATTCTGGTAACAACAACTGACTACGGACCAGACGCTTACGAATTTGCTCGAAATAAGCCCATAACCCTAATGAATGGTTCTAACTTACTTTATCTTCTTGAAAAGCATGGTCATAAGGCGAAAATCGACATAGCTGAGGCAAAAAGAATTCAAAAAGGAATTTAACTTAGGCTATGTTGAATTTAAAAATCCCCTTTACTTGGCGTAGTTTCTTACGAAATCTTTGATGTCCAGAAAGGCGCTAGGTGGAATTTGTAATTCAACCCTCCTATCCAAACGAATTTGAAATTCGAACTTGTTTAATCATAAATCTCACTTTTAACCTTTCCCACCACCATGCACTACTTACACCTTCACCGCTTCGCTCCGCTGATTATCCTGTTGCTGGTGATCAGTTCCTGTAAGGTTGCCTTGGTTCCCACCTATGAGGCAGCCATCCTGGAGCAGATCGATCACACCACCAAGGAAGTGGATAAGTTTTACCTCCGTATGCTCGAGACCAGTCGCCCAGCAGATGGAGGCAGAGCCTACGCCCTCTTTGCCGAGCAGTACGTGGACATCGAAGTAGAGCTCGTCTCCTTGTTGAATAAGAACAAAATCCGCCCACTCAACAGCCACTCGACCCGCATCTGTGAGATCACCCTGGAGCTCTGGACCAAGTACAAGGAGGAACACAAGAAAGACAACACCCTCAGCGACGGCCTGATCAATCTCAACCGAAAAGCTTTGGGTGACCTGCTCTTTGCCATGCAAGTGGCTGAAAAAGCCAAAGAAATCGCCACCTCCACTCCTAACTAAGCCCTACAAAACGCCATGAATTTTGACATCAACGAAGTGATCGCCGGCATGTCGGCTGCCGTCAAGGACGCTGTCTCTGACAATTGGATGGATGTAAAGTCCGCCACCACGCAATTTTTAACCCG
>CALRRX020000146.1:0-7242 GCA_943370675.1 Reyranella massiliensis 521
CTCAGCAAGTCCGGGTTTTTTGTTACCCAATCTATCTAATTAATAATTTATCAAGAACTGGTAGGGCCATGGTTTGCAAAGCTTACCTGTTTCTGACAGGACCACCGCCCTGTTGGTTTTCACCTTGACCTCCACCTTCACCATCTTTCAAGTCATCGTTGTTGATGGACTTTCTTCTTCTTGGAGTCTGATCCAAGCTCATTTTACCAATTCTGTAGGTAAAGTTGATTTTGAAGTTCAAGTTTTGAATCCTGTTGGTGCTGTTTTGAAGGATGGTGGGTGTGACGATTTCATTTCTGATCACAAATTCCTTCATCAGGAAGTTTTCAGCACCAAATCCCAAAGATCCTCTTTTCTCTTTCAGCTGCTTGTTGAAATTCAAACCATAAGCCGCAAAGCCGCCTGAGGTACCCTGAAGCTGCACTTGTCTACCTCTGGCGAAGGTGAACACTTGGATTTGCCAATCTTTTGGAAGGGTGTAGTTACCAAACATTCTTCCACTGACTACCCAGCCTTCATTTTGCGCAGCAAACTTGGGATCAGTCAACCCATTATCCAGCATAGAATAGAATAAGTCCATACCTCCGTTCAATGACAGTTTATTATTGAGGTTGACGTTGAAAAACAAGTTGGTACCCAATGCCTGCTCACGACCGATGTTTTCGAAGCTGGTGAAAATGATCCCATCAGTTCTAACATCTCTTATCGCTTGTATAGATCCTGTGGTATTTCTATAGAATCCTGTAAAGTTTAGGGTAGTCCCTTTGATAAACGTGCTGTAACCCAATTCATAATTGTCTGTCAACTCCGGATCCAAGGTCGGATTACCTTGAGAAAGCTGTTGAGGATTGGATGCCTCTATGTTTGGATTCAAGAATCTCAAAGAAGGTCTTTGAATCCTTCTGTTGTAGGCAGCCTTGATCATATTGCCATTTTTCAGCTTTCTACTGGCATTTAAGCTTGGCACCAAGGTTCCATAAGACGGGATTTCAGCTTCAAACTCAGTCTTAAAGTCAGCCTGAATTGTGGTGTATTCGTATCTCAGTCCTGGCTTCAAGGTATAGTTTTTCAAAAACTGAAGCGTGTAAGACAAATAGCCCGCGGTCACATTTTGATCGTAGCTAAACTCATTGCTCAGCGTAGGATCTTCCAATTCTACAAAAGCTCCATTTGCACCTTCCGCCTGGAAATAGGCAAAATCGGAATAAGCTTTTCTAAGAATGTTCTTTGCACCATATTCAATGATTTGGGTTCCCTTTTCATTTATGGGATTCACATAATCTACCTGTATTGTAAATTCTTCGTTTCTACTTGGGTTGAGGTTTTTCAATCGGGAAAATATTTCCTCCATATCCTCTTCAAACAAGGTATTTGTAAATGAATTCTCTCTGTTGTTTCTAGAGTAGAGGGTCAAAAAGCTCAATTCTTTACCTCTCTTCTCAAAGGTCTTGGTATAGTTCAAGCTTACATCCACTGAGTTGGAGTTGTCAAGGGTATTGATCTCACGATTTTGCTGAGCTCTCAAGACGTTGTTGAGAAAACTCTGCGTCATGAAGTTTTCCTGCCAGTTTTCCGAGTTACGAATACCAAAGTTTACTGCACCGGTGATGAAGTTGTATTTGTCGATCTCATAGTCTACACCGAAGTTATATCGACCAAAAATTTCCTGACGTTTGGTATCTGCCGATTGGATAGTCTTGGTGGTATTTCCAGTGGTACCGTTAGTAATCTGCTGATTTTCAAAGCTTCCAAGGATATTGTAGCCCGCTCTGCCAAATCCGCCTAGGGAGAAGCCCATTTTGCCTTTTCTGGCACTTCCCTGCAATCCAAGGTTAGACCCTCTCAATCCGGCACCTGAGTTGATATTCAAGGTCATGCCTTGAAGGTTGTTTTTCTTGGTAACGATGTTGATCACACCAGAAGTACCCTCAGCATCAAATCGCGCAGAAGGAGAAGTGATCACTTCCACAGCCTTGATTTCGTCGGCAGGGATTTGTCTCAAAGCGTCTGCGATGGAGGATGCAGCTATCGCGGAAGGTCTATTGTCGATAAGCACCAAAATATTGGCACTACCTCTCATGGATACGTTTCCGTCCAAATCCACAGAAAGCATTGGCACTCTTCTCAACACATCAGTAGCATCTCCACCTGCAGTGGTTTTATCATTTTCTGCTTTGTAGATAGTACGGTCCACACGCTCTTCGATCAATTCTCGCTGACCTTGTACGGTTACCTCTTGGAGAGCGACGCCTTCGTCTGACATAGCGATTTCGCCGAGGTTGATATCAGACTCTAAGGAGTTCACATTTACAGTTCTTTTTACTGTCTCGTACCCAAGGAAAGAGAGTTGCAATTCGTAAGTACCAGTGGTAAATCCGGTAATGTAAAACACCCCGTCACCATCAGCCACTGCTCCTGCGGTAGATACATCAGTGCCGGTTTTGTAGAGGGCAGCTGTGGCATATCCCACCGGCTGACCAGTCTTAAGGTCTTTGGCTACACCGATGATTCGGGTAGGTTCTTTTTTCTCCTGTGTCTGTTGGGCCGAGGCAAATCCAAGGCTAAAAAAGCTCAAGAGGGTTACTAGATAGATTAATTTTTTCATGGTTTAGTTTTCAAATGAGGGCACTTGCCTCTTCGATACCTCAAAGTTGACTGCATTGTTGCGCCCTAAAAAATGTAATAGACCAGTAGGGACCATTTATCGACAAATCCCCTAATGAGAGGGTTAAGAATGCCAAATCCTTTAAAATCTGACTTTATAGGACAAATCGTCCTTTTCATGGACAGGATCGGATTATTGGTAGATTTCATTTGAGCCGAAAAAGTAAATTCACTTAGTTTGGCTATTGTAAATCAAGCGCATGCCCTCACTCACCCCTAAGAAGAACCTTTCCATACTGGTACATATCCTTGGTTGGATTATGCTTTGTGTGGTACTATTGATTCTTTCTCCCCTTTCATGGCGGATGGGAGAAGTCGAGCTGCCTGTGCAATTTTGGTGGAAGCAAATATTCTTGATTTCACTTCTGATCACCATTTTTTACACCAATTCAGGAGTAATTGTCCCGCGCATTCTCCTCAAAGGAAAAAACTACCTATACATTTTGGTCATTCTGGCCGGTGCTGTTTTGTTCTACCTTTTGATCGTCTATTTCGAGCAGTTTTCGCTTTATTCTGAAAAAATGCATGAGGTATTTAACCCTGACCGTCCTTTCAATCCCAAAAAACGATGGATTCCGGGAGATGTGTTTCAGCTACTACTTTACCTGATTTCGATCGGTCTCAGCACTTCTGTTTCCTTGGTAGAAAAGTGGCAAAAAGACGAAGCCAAGCGTCGTGAGCTGGACCGCCAGCGAATCGACACCGAGCTCTCCTACCTCAAAGCGCAAATCAACCCGCACTTTTTCTTTAACACCCTAAATAACATCTACGCACTTACCAACCTAGATGTAAGCAAGGCACAAGAAGCCCTTCTCAAACTCTCGAGAATGATGCGCTATGTACTCTATGAAAATCAGAAGGATGAAACGCTCCTGAGTAAGGAAGTGAAATTTATAGAAGATTACATCGAGCTGATGAAAATGCGGCTATCGCACAAAGTCAAACTCAACATCCAAATCGACGACCCAAAAGACGATTTAGTCATTGCCCCGATGCTGTTTTTGCCTTTTCTTGAAAACTGCTTTAAGCACGGCATCAGCTCTCAGCAGGAAAGTGAAATCCTGATCAAAATGGAAATCATGGGAGAAACAGTGTTTTTTGAAACCAGAAATCACATCTTCCCGATCAACCCTGACAGTCCCGAAGCGAAAGAAAACGGGATCGGACTAGTCAACACCAAACGGAGGTTGAGCTTGATCTATCCTGAAAAACACCGGCTAAAATTTGGTAAAGACGAAGCTACTAACCAGTATTGGGTAAATCTTACCATCAATCTGGCATGAAAATCAAATGCGTAGCCATCGATGATGAGCCTCTCGCGCTCGAGCTACTGACCAAATTTATTCAACAAACCGCCTTCCTAGACCTAGTCGGAAAATTTTCCAATGCCATTGAAGCCTTGGGATTTATCAATCAAAACGAGGTGCAGCTGGTCTTTATGGACATCCAAATGCCTGATCTTTCCGGGATGGAGTTGGCGAGGATTCTCGATGGGAAAAAGAACTCAGATAAGACCAGAATTATCTTTTGCACCGCCTACCATCAGTTTGCGATCGAAGGATACAAAGTGGACGCCTTGGACTACCTGCTCAAACCTTACAGCTACGAGGACTTCCTTAATGCAGCCACGAAGGCTTACCAGTATTTTGATCGCTTGACCAATCAGGAAAGCATCAAACCAGCACTCGAATCCAGTACGCAGCCTGAGTATATTTTTCTAAAAGTCGAGTACCAATTGGTCAAAGTGATGCTTCGAGACATCACTCATGTGGAAGCCTACAAGGACTATGTGAAAGTGCACTTGAAGTCTAAGCCGAACCCACTCCTATCATTGACCAGCATGAAAAACATGGAGGAATTGCTGCCTTCGGATAAGTTCATGCGGGTACATCGTTCCTTTATTGTGGCGCTCGACCATATTGATTCGGTTTCCAAAAACGTAATCCAAATCGGCAGTCACCAAATCGCCGTCGGAGATAATTACAAAGATCCGTTTTTGGAGTTTTTGAGTAGGTGGATAAGTTGATTTAGTGGTCAGTAAACAACAGTCTCAGTTGGCAGATTGTAGGGCTGAATGGAGTCGAAGCCAAACCTTAGTTAGATTTATATTCTCAATTGCCATATGACCTAATCTCAGTTATTGAGAGCTGCTTACCTATTTTTTCAACAAGAACTGAATACTTATCACTGCGACTGAACACTGCTCACTGCGACTGAACACTGAACACTCCCTACTGATCACTATCTTTATCCCATGACTGAAACTCAGAAAACCTTCATGCGACAAGCTATCGAACTGGCAAAAAGTGGAATGGAAGCCGGAAATGGTGGACCTTTTGGCTGTGTCATCGTCAAAGATGGAGCGATCATCGGCAAAGGCTCCAATATGGTTCTCAAAACCAATGATCCTACCGCCCACGCAGAGGTAGTGGCCATCCGAGAAGCATGCAAAAACCTGAATAATTTCCAGCTGGATGGCTGCGAAGTCTACACTTCCTGCGAACCCTGCCCCATGTGTTTGGGAGCGATTTTTTGGGCAAGACCTGCTCGTGTCTTTTATGCCTGCACCAAAGAAGATGCAGCCGATGCAGGCTTTGACGATGATTTTATCTATCAGGAAATCAACATCAACCCAACTGACCGGAAAATCCCTATGGTTCCTCTATTGAGAGAAGAAAGTCTGAAAGCTTTTGAAATCTGGAAGGAAAAGGGAGATAAGACGCTGTATTGAAGTTGGGAGATTTAGACGTAACCGAAGTGTTGAAGAATTTAAAAACCCTATTTTTTCAACACTGCTTTCACCTTTTTAAACTGATTTAAGATAAGATTAGCATTGTCAAAATAGGAGAAAAACTTAGCGTGATTTAACTGAAATGAAAATCTACTTTGCTTGCTAAAAAATGACCTAAACCTATATTTTGTCATCAATAATCCTGATTCCAATAATCTACCCGTGAGTTTAAAAACAAAAGAAAAGGTCGAAATCCTTCTATTTTGAAGGATTGACTGGTAAAAGTAAAGTAAACCTTCCGCGGCAGCATGACCTAGAACCATTTTCTGATAAAAGTCCTCTGTTAGCCTATGGGAAGGTATTACATGGTGGAATTTCATTTTTTCTTCATACCAAATCTCTCCACCCGCCAGAGAGATCAAATAAGAAAGCTCCAAATCGTCTCCAGCTGTTTGCTTTATCCCTTCTCTTCCACACAAAACAGGATATACTCCCTGATTAAAATAAAACTCCAGATAAGACTTTTTCAAAAGCACTCCAGCTCCATAAAGATGACTGCCTGAAGTCATTTTCCCGTTTTTTGAGGATTGGGGGCCTACTGCATAGCTGTAACTCCGACTTTCAAACCATTCGGGTTTTTCACCAAGTATCATAGGGATTCCTTGACCACCCAGTGCCCCAATTGACGGAGATAAGGAAATAACTTCGCAAGCCCGAATCAGATAATCAGGAAAAAGTAAATTGTCATCATCGCAAAATAGAATCCATGAAAATTTAGATTCATGGATTCCTTTCATTCGAGCGTAAAGAAGACCTTTCTTTGGTTCACTCAGCAGCCTACAATTGAAAGCCAGCTGATTCTTTTTTAAGAAATCAGTCACGGTTTCCCTTGTCAAATCTGTAGAGCCATTATCGACAATGATCAATTCTAAAGACAGAATTGACTCAGGGATTTGAAGTCCTGCGATCCCTTCAAGAGCATTAAAAATTCTGTCCGCACCATTGTAGGTGCAAATGATGATAGATAAATCCATTCAAAAATTTTTCTAAACAATAAAAAAGCCCGACAAAAAAATCGGGCTAAGTACTAGTTACCTTCTTCCCATTCCCGGAGGCACCATGCGGCCCAAAGCCTGCTTGGCTCCACCCATTTTATTCATCTGCTTCATCAGTTTGCGCATGTCGTCAAACTGCTTCATAAGATTATTGACTTCGGTGATCGTCCTTCCCGAACCGTCGGCAATTCGCTTTCTTCTGCGACCGTCGATGATATCCGGATTCTGACGCTCCTTTGGTGTCATACTTCGAATGATCGCTTCGATTGGCTTAAATGAATCGTCGTCGATATCCAAGCCTTTCATCGCTTTGCCCATTCCTGGGATCATTCCGATTAGGTCTTTGATGTTACCCATCTTTTTCACCTGCTCGAGCTGAGAAAGGAAGTCGTCAAAATTGAAGTTGTTCTGACGGATTTTGGCATTGATTCGCTTGGCTTCGTCCTCGTCAAAAGACTGTTGTGCACGCTCCACGAGGGAGATCACGTCACCCATTCCGAGGATTCGCTGCGCCATACGATCTGGATGGAAGACGTCGAGGTTCTCCATCTTTTCACCAGTAGAGATGAATTTGATCGGCTTATTGACCACGTGACGGATCGAAATCGCCGCACCACCTCGAGTATCACCGTCCAATTTGGTCAAGACCACCCCGTCAAAATCCAAACGCTCGTCAAAGGTTCTCGCGGTATTTACCGCATCCTGACCAGTCATGGAGTCCACCACAAAAAGCGTCTCAGAAGGATTAAGCGCCTTTTTCAGCTGCTCGATCTCTTGCATCATCTGCTCGTC
>CALRRX020000147.1:0-7233 GCA_943370675.1 Reyranella massiliensis 521
AGAGGAATAAGAGTAAATCCGTGCGGCTACAGGTGGGGAGAAAATATCATGGATAATCGTCTCGGTCACCCGGTTTTGAGCCTTGGTGAAATAGCTGCCATCCGTGATGGCTTGAGAGTAGTCCTTTTTCTCCTGACAGGAAAAAACCAGCAGGGTAAAAAGCACCGGAATGATCAGAATTCTAATCTTACGCATAGGGTTTTGTTGAGTTAAGTGTGATAAATCGATTCTCCTGATTGGGTCTGTGAGAATTTTACCACCTTACATAAGTCGTCAAATCTAAGTATAAGGGAATCAATCCCAAATGATTTATCGCAGGTTTTTAGCGAAGCCAAATCGGTACTCCTGAGTTTTGAACACCCAGAATCCAAGGCTCATTTTTCACGTTCAGTTGCTTCAGTTTTCTGAGTTCTGAGGTTTTGGAAAAACTGGAAATGACCGGTTTTTCAAGCCATTTTCCATTTTCCCAACGGTAAGAGAGTGGCATCAGATTCATGGATCTTCCCAGATCCGCACGGAAACCAGCAAAATTTCCGCCCAGCCAAAGCTGTTTGGAAACGGGATCTACTTCGATTCCAACTATCGGTCCCCATTGAGCCTCATCCGGAAAAGGAACGAAAGAAAATTCACCCTTTTCATCCTGAAAATACACTCCGGAGCGAAACTCATAGGCCGGAAGCTTGCGTGCTTTATCGAGTTGATCTTCAGGGAAAAGATCCGATGGATGGCTGATTTTCGCATACTCCGAATAGGAAGTATGCGTTCGCTTCACGCCGGGAATCTGTCGGATCAGGTCATCCCGAGTAGGAAAGGGAACGAGCTTTTCGCCCTTGTAATGAAAGAGGATAGGATCAGCCTGTCCATTGCCGTCAAAGTCATGATGATAGAGCCAAACAGGTTTTTCGGCACTGGCTTTCAACTTGGAGTTCAGTCCTAGGTTACCCACAATCAAGTCGAGTTTGCCGTTTTGATCCAGATCGGCTACGCGAAGTGTATTGATCCAACCTGAGGAAAACTCCAAACCTTTCGGCTTTTTCTCAGTCGCTTTCCCTCCTTCCAACTCAAAAATCCGGACTCCTGTCCAGTCTCCAGCCAGGATCAATTCGGTCTTTCCATTTCCATCCAAATCCGCAAAAGAAGCTGCATTGAGCATCCCAAATTGGACATCCTTTCCAAACCACCGTTCTGTTTCATCTTTAAATTGACCTCTTCCCTGATTGATCAGCAGGCTACTTTTGGGACTTGCGCCATAGTCTCCTGCCCGATGGCTGGAGGCTACAAAAAGGTCCAGACCTCCATCTCCGTCTACATCCTGAATGGCTACTGCGGAGGTGTTTTCCCCGATCGGAGGCAGTGAATTCATGGAGAAGAAGAACTTGCCCGTACCATCCCCGAAGAAAACCCGATCGAAATAAAAGAGATTTCCAGACTCGTATTCCGAACCTCCGCTACCCACGAAGAGATCCAATAAGCCATCTCCATTCAGATCAGCAAATTCCGCCACTGTATCTTCAGCCTTTGCCAATTGCAAAAACATAGGATTGGGTACTTCGGTAAAGCCACCAGCTGGAGTCTGAATAAATATAGCGCCTGCTTGATCTTTGGCGCCGCCTAGATAAAGGTCATCCAGTCCATCTCCATTGACATCGGCTACCGCCAATGCCGGCCCCATTCGGGCAAAGCTTTTGGGTGCCAAATACTCACGCTTGAGTTCGTCGACCTCGTCTTTTTCCAGATGCGTCCAATTGATTTCTGGAAAAGTTACGGTGGCGGGAATTTCCATTTGGATCGATTCAGCCACTTTTCCACTTCCCTTACTAAGTTTCAAGGATTGATTTACAGCAGCTCCCGGAAACACCTCCCGATCGCCAGTTGGCCAAGAAACTTGGATGGAATCGACTTGCTGGACTTTTCCCAATCCAAAGACAAGTTCAGCCGCCGGACCCGATTGGAATCCACGACTTGTACTGATGCGCTGAGACCAGGTTTGGTTTTGAGCAAAAACCTGAACCTGTGCACCGATGGCCTGCAGGTTGAACCCTTCTTGAGAAAGACTGACTTTCAGAAATCCATTTCCCAATCGTTCGCTGTGATTTTGATAGACAAAAGATTCCTGATCGAGGTTATTGAGCACCAAATCCAAGTCGCCGTCATTGTCCAAATCCGCGTAAACCGAACCATTGGAATAGGATTCTTGATCGAGTCCAAAGGCTTTAGCCTGATTTTCGAAGCGTAGATTTCCCTGATTCTTCCAAGCAAAATTGGAGATCTTCAGGGTGGGGAGCATGTCAATCTGCTTTTTGCGCAGCTCTGCCAAAGGCGTGCTCGCATCTGCTTCTTGAGAATATTGGATAAAGTCCAGGTCATTAGGCCGCTTGACAATCCCATTGCTTACGTGAATGTCAACCAACCCGTCATTGTCCATGTCAAAAATCAGCGGAGACCAACTCCAATCGGAGGCATACACGCCCGCAAAAAGTGCTACTTCTGCAAAGCGACCGTTCCCTTGGTTCACTTGCAGGTGATTGCGCACGTACTGATCTTGATAGCCAAATTGCTTTTTGATCTGGTAGACTTCGGCTTTGTCTTCTCCTACCGATTTCATCCAGATTTCAGGATTCTCTGGAAGCATGTCTGTGGTGAAAATCTCTGGCAATCCATCCCCATTCAGGTCAGCAGCATCATTGCCCATGCTGTAGCGGCTGGTCGAAGAGATCATTTCAGCTAGCGCTTCTCGAAAAGTCCCATCCTGATTGTTGAGGTAGAGGTAGTCGTTTTCGGTGAAATCATTGGACACGTAAAGATCCAACCAGCCGTCTGCGTTGAAGTCTTCCGCTGCTACTCCCAAGCCAAAACCTAAGATACTGGAATAGATTCCGGAGGATTCGGTCACGTCTTCGAAACCGGTTTTTCCTTCGGAAAGCAGGTTTTTGTACAGCTTGTCCCCACTCGGATCGACCTTGGTTCGGTTTTCCGACTTGGCAAAAACCTCTGGAGACTTTACGTTGTGATTGAGCAGATACAGGTCCAAGTCACCATCCCGATCGTAATCAAAAAATACGGAATGCGTAGAAAATCCCTTGAAATCCAACCCATAGTCAGCAGCGGATTCTTTGAATTTGCCTGACCCGAGGTTGAGGTATAACTTATTTTGTCCTTTGATGGATCCGTAATCTCCGACTTGAGCCACGTAAATATCAAGCAAGCCATCTCCATTGATATCAGCCATGGTCACGCCTGTGGACCAGCCTCCATCGCCTGAGACTCCGGCCGATTCGGTGATGTCTTCAAATTGAAAATTGCCTTTGTTGCGGTAAAGCTTATTGGGAACCTGATTTCCGGTGAAATACAAATCAATCAGGCCATCGTTGTCGATATCTCCGGCGGCTACTCCGCCCCCATTGTAGAAATAGAGGTATTCCAGAATGTTGGCCTCGATCGTCGATGTCAGGCGATTTTCGAACTGAATGCCAGTTTGTGCAGGGGACATCAGCTCAAAAAGTGGATCAATGACGGCTTCTGCTTCCTTTTTTCCACAGGAAACCCACCCCCACATTCCCAAAGCGAGTACTGCCCAATGAAAGAAATACCTACGCATCAATATGTCCAGATTTCAGCAGGAGCGCTGTTTTTTACCACTAGCAACTGGTTTTTTCCAAGAGTAGCGAAGGCTCGAATGTCTCCCTCCAACTTGAGCCCATGAAGTCGATTCGGCCAGAAGGTGAAGGTTCCGTCACCTTTTCCGATCAGGATCTCACCATAACCCGCATCGTACTTTCCAATTTCAGGCTTGACATGTGAAAGATTGCCTCCCAACAGTAAATCCTCAATTCCATCTTCGTTCAGATCCATGGATTGGATCGCGAAAATCCAGGTTTTTTGTGCTTCTACCGGAAATGCTTTCCATTCAAATGCCCCATTGCCCTTATTGATCAAGACTCCGGACTGGAGATGGTTCATCTCCTGCACGATAGAGCGATCGATCACTTCTTTGGGGAAGATATCTGACAGGGACTGATTGTTGTAATCGGCGTAGCGGATGTACTTTTTCTTTATGCTAGGCACTTGCTTTTCCAATTCGTGCTTGAGGGTATACGGCACTTGCACCTCCCCAAATTGCTGGGTGTAGATTTGCTCGATGGCACCGTTTTGGTCAAAGTCGTTGAGGAAAAGTTTGACCGGATGCTCAGCAGAACCTTTCATTCGGGTATTCAGGCCTTGATTTCCAAGCGCCAAATCGGGTTTTCCATCCCCGTTGAAATCACCAATTTCCACGGTTCGGTACCAGCCTTTCAGCTGCTCCAACCCTGCAAGAGTGGCTTTCTCTAGCTTGTTTCCTGTATTTCTGAAGAAAGCCGGCGCCATCCATTCACCCACGATCACAAGGTCTTGCTTTCCATCCCCGTCATAATCCAAGACTTTGGCATCTGTCACCATTCCCAAAGCCTTAAATTCTGGCGCTAAGGAAGCCGATTGATCGGAAAAATTACCCTTTCCATCATTGATCCAAAGCTGACTATCGGCAGGCGCTCCATAGGTAAAGGGTACCAAGCGACCCCCTACAAACAAATCCATGGCACCATCTCCGTTGAAATCCAAGACCTCTACGACTGAACTGCTGCCAAAAACACCCATGATTCCGGTGAAAAATCCTTTGGTAAAATTGCCTTTTCCATCATTCAGGTAAAGGCGATCCGATAAATCGGCGTTTCCAAATCCTGATTCATTTCCTCCTGAGGTCACAAAAAGATCCTGGTCTCCATCACCATCCGCATCAAAGAAAACCGCATCGGTATCCTCAGACAGGGCATCTGCCAGCAAATCCTCCTGTGGTTTTTCTACATACCCACCATTACTCTGCGCGAGGTAGATTTTTCCCGGGTAGGTTTTTGCTCCGCCAAAAAAGAGGTCTTCCAAGCCATCGCCATTGACATCCGCCTTGGCAAAAGCAGGACCCTCGGTAGAAAACATGTGATAAGTCAACCGATCTCGGTCAAAATCGACAAATTCATTCTCAACATGGGTGAAGTCCAAGTTTTGCTTGGCTGCTTTCACAAATCGAGGAGTTTCAGGAGCTGCGAAAAAGGAGACTCCTTCCGGAAGCGGCTGAGCTTCGTCCCAGGTTAGCGTGAGGAGTTGATCAACAGGTTGGTTTTTCAATTCGGTATAGCTACCATCCGGCCAAAGGACACGAATTTCATCCAAGCTTGTAATCGATCCCAAGCCGATGGTGATTTTCGGATCGACACTGGATTGAAAACCACGATTAGGCATTTGCTCCGTGTAGAACAATTGATCCCCAGCTTTCACCTGAATCTGTGTTCCGATAGCTCCGGTATTTTTCCCTTTTCCAACCAGTTTAAACTGGATGCTGTGATGCTCCGGCTGAAGGGTTTTTCCTTGATTCTTGAAGATTTGAGCAGGTTTGTTCACATTGTTAATGACCAAATCCAGCGTTCCGTCATTGTTGAGGTCACCATAGGCAGATCCGTTGGAATGGATCGGAGCACCTAGCCCCCACTGTTCTGCCATATTTTCAAATTGCAGATTTCCCAAGTTACGGTACGCATAATTTGGAACAGGATTGATCGGAATCGGATCGATCAATGCCTTGTAATCCACTCCATCCTGAGAGATGATTTTCACCTTGGTTTCCTCATCATCGATGAAATTAAGGTAATCCAAATCAGTGATATCCTGATAAATACCATTGGCTACGAAGATGTCCCGCTTTCCGTCATTGTCCATGTCAAAAAGCAACGCTCCCCAACTCCAATCTGTGGCCTCCACGTTGGCCAGTCGGCCCATTTCGCTGAACGTACCGTCCCCATTGTTGACATGCAGCATGTTTCGGGAGAATTGGTAATGGTAGCCATGGGTCTTGTTAAACTGAAATTTATCCCAGTTTTCAAATGTGGTCACTTGCTTCAACCTGGTCGCCGGCTCGGGAAGCATGTCTGTCACGAAAATATCCAGCAATCCATCTCCATTTAGGTCTGCGATGTCCGCACCCATGGATGCCGCGCTCAGTGACCGCATGTGTGATTCGAGCGATTCGGTAAAGGTCCCGTCTTGATTGTTGATGTAGAGGTAATCCTTTTCAAAGAAGTCGTTGGAAATAAAAATATCCGGCCAAGTATCGCGATTCACATCACCGATCGTGATTCCTAAGCCAAAACCAATGATGGAGCCATAAATCCCCGCTTCCTCACTGACGTCGGTAAACTTTTCTCCGTCATTTCTAAACAGCTTATCTCCACCTACCGGATCTCTCTTGATCCGCTCATTCTGCATTTTGTTGAAGGTACCAATGGCTTGGTAGGAGTTGTTTAGGAGATAGACATCGAGGTCTCCATCTTTGTCATAGTCGAAGAAAACGGCATGGGTGGAAAATCCCTGGTCTGCCAAACCGTAGGCTTCAGCCATTTCTTTAAAAGTGCCGTCACCCTGATTGATGAAAAGTTCATTCTGCTTATTGTCGCCGGAGATATCCCCTGAGTTGCAGACGTAGATGTCCAGAAAACCATCTCCATTGACATCAGCCATGGCTACTCCAGTACTCCAGGCACGGGTACCTGCCACGCCTGCCTTTTCGGTGACGTCTTCAAATTTGAAATCGCCCCTATTGAGGTAAAGCTTGTTAGGGCCTAGGTTGGCGGTGAAATATAAGTCTGCCAATCCATCGTTGTTGACGTCTCCGATGGCTACTCCTCCACCATTGTAAAAATTACGATAAGTGAAAATATTGAAGTCTTCATTAAAAGTGAGGTCGTTTTTGAAATCCACACCGGTGCTGTCCGAAGGCAAATCTTCAAAAAGTGTGACTGCTTTTTCGGCCTTTGGTGCACAGGAATAAATCAACCCCACTAAAAGGAGTCCGGCAAATTGACTTTTCATGAAGGCTTGATTTCTTTCAATTTTTTCTCAATCGGTAAGTCAGAGATCTCCGCGCGAACCACAGAGATGTGCTTTTTGAAAACTCGGATTCTTCGGTTTCCGTCCATTTTGACAAATGCGATTTGACTTTTATCCTCATTGGTTACTTCAATAAATCCGGGACCATACCATTGTTCAAAGAGCTTGACTACATCTTCCCGTAGTTTGTCAACAGCGAGCTCCTCATTCCAAGGCGCCCAGCCTTCATAAGTAAATTCGATCGGCATGAGGTAGATTTTTTCATCCTCGAATTTGGGGTAAAAGCGCATTTTGGCTGGGTTACCAGAAGGCATTTCA
>CALRRX020000148.1:0-7229 GCA_943370675.1 Reyranella massiliensis 521
ATTTACTTTAATACTTCCGTAAAAAGAATTTAAAACCCAAAAATCCTGTAGTTCAAGGTCGGAAATAATTTTCGAGAGTTGATCTTCAAACCCATACACTGTTGAAGCAAGCATCATCTTTCGAGCTTTTTTGCGTGGGTTAGCATTAACAACGCTATTGTTTATTTGCCCAAGAAAAGTGGAAAGTCTAAAAAAATCAGTAATCTGCTTTAGTTGGCCACTCTCTCGGCGCTGCATTAAAATTTCATTGTAAATATCTATCGTTCGGATATCAAAAACATTTTTATTTGATGATTGCACCTCCCCTGATTTCAGCACCAAATCATTGAGTAAATTCCTAGTGAAAGTGACATCCCGGTGCACTGCATACCAATAAGGTATACCCAAATCAATGGCTTTTCCAATTTCTCTCAGAGGTATGTTTTCTTTTGTAGCAACAGATTCACTCATTTTTGGATTTATCAAACCCAAAAACAAATCGCATTCCTTAATCTTGGCTAAGTGCTTCCCCAAATTAAAACTAGCACCAGCTTCTCTGATTAACTGTTGATTGTAAACGATTTCAAACTTTGGTAAAATAGAAATTATCTGCCCAAAATCCTGTGCAGATAGATCCGTAGCACTCAACCATATTTTCAGCTTCCTTATTTTCATTGTTAAAATTAATGGTAAAGACCATAAACTAAGATTCCAATCTCACCTTCAATATCTCCAGACTGCGCTCCTTAAACATCCCCATGCGCCACATTACCTCGTTTTCAGGATCAATTTTGATAGAATCTTAATATCACTCGCCTTTCTAAAATCCAATACCTGATCATTTTTATAAAATCAAATACTCTACTTGTTTTCCGTTCGTGTCCTGAATCAACCTGTCAAGGTTGCCGCCAGGCGAAGCGTATCCGATCATAACGTTGTCGGACAATTCAACCATCATTTTATTGCGGACCTCGGCACGATCTGAGGACATTCTTTTTACTGATCTCTCAAAAGGACTGATGATTAATAATCTTCCCTCTGCAAGTGGTTTTTCAAATTCCGGTTCTAGCTTGTCCTTTAAGCCTCTTGCCAAAGCCAGAATAATCGGTTGTTTGCCTTTCAATAAATAATGGAGCACATCCTGTTCCAGCTGACTATGAAAACCACTGATGACGCAATTGCCTTTCTCTCTTTGTTCAATAGCCCAATCATAGCATTTCAAAACCACCGAAGCAGGGGCTTTGCGACTGCATAAAAAAGCTGTCTTTTTTAGCTTAAGAAGCTCGGTGTTGCCAAGGCTGTCCTTTATCATCAGTGTTCTTCTGCTATTCCATACTTGGGGAAAAACTTTGCTGTAAAATATCCTTCGAGTGCTCCACGAAGTCTCATGTCATCCTGTAAGACCCACCTCACTCGAGCATTTGTTCTAAGGTAAATCTTTGCCTTAGCCAAATCTCCAAAACAGACATGACCACCATCTTCAATGATATACTTCTTAAGTCGGGCATTACTGGTAGGTCCCATCAGATGATTATTATAAATCCGCTGCCTGATATTTTTTGTCCTACCAACATACAAGGCTATTTCTTCATTTTCATAGAGCTCTGATATCAGATAAACTCCTGAATTTTGAGGCAAAACACTTGGTGTAATCGAAAGGAAAGAAAGTGGTTCCATGCTCAACAAAGTCTCAGCTGATGCATTTAGAAACTCAGACCAATCAGTTGAATAATAATGTTCCATATTCTTATTCTTCGTCATCATCGTCTAGCTCCTTACCCATCCTGTATTTGATATCGTAATTAATAATAAAATCCAATTCTTCATCAGTGAAACCGTAATGTTCAGCTAAAACAGTGTCTATTTCATCAATTATTGATTTAGAGTATTTTGGATAAATGCACTGAATTTTTAGCTTACCAACTTTTTTAAAATTCATATCTAAGAATACTGAATGTCTCTGAATATCATCCATAAGTTTTATCGACAACTCCGACAAAACTCTTGACAGTTCTATATTTGCTAGTGAAAAATCAAAATTAAAATTTTGCAATTCTCTTTGATTTAAATTCCTACAGTCAGACCACACCGTTAAATACCAATAAAATAACGATGAATTAAGTACAGCAAGAAAAGTTGAGGATTGGATATCGTTCTGAAACCTTAATTCTTTCAATTCTGAAGGGTTTCTACTATTTCCATTGTCTTCAAAAATTTTTGGAATAAAATTCAATATCTGCACAAAACCACTTAATTTCCTAGTAAAAAAAAATTTGTGACTACTCGTTTTTAAAATAAAACTAGAAGTTCTCCTTCTGTTTACTTGAATTTTTTTAAGAATAGAGTAACTTGTAATGTTATTCAATTTTGGAATCAAAGTATTTTCTTTAAGTTCAGTCACATCGGAATAAACTAAATTATCAAAAAGAAAATCACGTGCCACTGTGCTCCATTTATAATATTTGGTAGAAAACACTTTTTTTGGCTTCAAGGATTTATTAACTAATACAATTGCTAATCTTATGTGTTCTAATCCTTCAAATAGCTTTCCAGGCCGATCGTTATAACAACTTATGAAAATAGAACCGATGTTTAGCCATATCCTTTGAAGTTCGGCATAACCATCAGTACAAACTGAGGCAACAGGAATAATAAAACCAATTATAGAATCACGGTTACCCAATAATGCCGCTCTTTCATAGCACAACGCATATAAATTGCCGCATTTTTGAGTATAATAATCTTTGGTGGAATATAGCTTTACATCCTTTAATTCTACATAAGGAGGATTCCCTATAATTACATCAAAACCACCTTTTTCCTTGATGATCTCATAATACTCTGCAAACCAATGAAATGGCTGATGGGATTCCTGCCAAGTATCGTAAGGAATAGCAGTGGCCTGCTTGTGGTAGAGGCGATTAAGTTGACTATTAAGTTCTCTAAGCCGTCCTTTTAAATCATCCTTGGCCTCTTTGAATGCAATAAAATCGTCTCCATGAGTCAGCTGGATTTCCTTGTAGCGCTTAAATGCCCTAGCAACAACATCACACTGCTCTTCAATAATCGGTCTTGACACCTCGCCGTCAAGGGTGTAGTTTAGGGATCTGTTGAGCTCATGTTCATTGCCTATACCCACGAGTGCATTCCCTGCCCGGATATTGAAATCGATATCTGGTAGAGGCTCCAATCCCATGTTATCTTTTTTATAATCTACATCCACGGCAGCTACAAGCTTCAGGAATAAGCGGAGCTTGGCGATCTCCACTGCCTCTTTCATGATATCTACTCCATACAGGTTCTGAAGGATAATGGACTTGTAGATAAAATACTTTCGGTTGGGGTGTTGGGCACTGTTGATTTTTTCGAGGACAGATTCGAAATATTTATACTCTCCAGGTTTTCCTTCACTAACAAAACTCTCCATTCGTTGAATACAGGATTCATAAAGTGGCTCAAGAATATTAAGCGCCGCAAACAGAAAGGCCCCCGAACCACAAGTGGGATCGATGATGGTGATTTTATGAAGGGATTTATAGAAATGCTTGATGAATTCCGGATCTTCAGTGTCCTCTAGGAGGTCTTGAGCAAACTGACGGATATTCAGATTATATGTAATAAAATCATTAATCTGCTTGATATCGCCTGATTCTATCTTTGTTCTTACCTCAATGTATCGCTTTCTCCGATCTACTACTTCTCTCCAAATCTCTGTAGGTAATGCATAATCAGAATCGGCGGTTTTATTCCATTCTCCCCGTTGACTGACAGTTCCCAAACCCACCTCGATTTCCCGAGGAAGTGGAAGATCAGTTCCTTTCTTGACAGCATCATAGATATAGGTATCCTCACTTTCCTTGAGTATAGTCCAAATTTCCCCATTTGGAGAAAAAGCCTTGGGATAATTTCTTTGGGTTTCATCCATCAAGAAAGGGAGGATGGTGTTTTTGGAGATATAGTCTGTGATATCCTCCTTGGTGTAATAGGCACCCATATCTGCCCTATCATTGATGTATTTCTCAAAAATATATCCAATTACATCAGGGTTAATGTCCTTACCGGAAGCTTCCTCTGAGGTGTCTAAGTGCCAATTCCATTGACTGAAAAAACCGAAGATCTTTTCAAAAGCATCGTCATCGATATTAATCTCTTCGAACTGCTTTTCCAACTCGTGAACATCAAATAGCCCACCATTTAAGTAAGGAATATTTCCCATAGGGATTGGAAGTTCCTCATTTCTTTGATCTTGAGGCTTACCGAGTCCATTATGGAAAAGCTTCAAAAGAAAGCTTCTATAAAAATTGTAAAAGTTTGTTCCTTGATATGCTTTACATGACCTAAGCTTATTTTCAAGATATTTTCTATCACCATCCAAAAACCCCTTGCGCTGAATAAAATAACAGAACATCAGTCTGTTTAGCATCAGGGAAGCATACCACTGTTTATTTTTGTTTTTATCGCTGCTGATATGATCATCTATCCCATCGATAAAATCCATAAAAGAAGTATGGTGCTTTTTGAATTCAGCATAAAACTTTTTGGTGACCTTCTCAGCGTTCACTGCAAAATTCATACGGAATCTTTCTACCACATCAATGATGGTAATGTCTCCTTTTTCATCTTCCTCAAAAGAAAAGAAAACCCCTGAAAGACGTTGATACAAGTCTTCGGGATCTTGGCCTTTTTTCCAAGAAAAGGATACAATCCTCCGGGGTTTCTCAGGTTCTTTTACCTGGGCCTCCCATATTTGCCTGCTATTTCCTTCATCGGTAAATATAAGTAGGTGCTCGAAGAATAGCTTACCAATTTCGTGATGGATTTTTTTGCGTTCTGCAGCAAGTGGAATAGTGCCGCTGACCTTACATTCCAATACAGAGAAGCCAGCCTTTTCAGCTAGTTGGGTAAAATTGAATTTTGTATCTCCAACCTTCTTTTGTATCTGTTGATTTTTGTGAGACCAGCCTAAATCGATGAAGAGTTCTGAAAAATTAAACCTTTCTATATACCTCTTAAAAGCTTGCTTCTTAATTGCCATTTTCAATCGATTTTAGACCCATGGAACAAATAATTTGAGCTTCTCTCTGTTGCGAAGCGTCTCCATCCGTCACATTACATAATCTTCCTTCATTTCTCATATCAATTACAAGATTTGCAAGTTCTTCATCTTCCAAACCCAGGCGAATTCTTCGGTTAAGCAGAGACTTTGCATTTTCTTGCATAGGGTATTTGTAAATTTCATCGATTGCTTTTTTAAGCTCTGTATTTTCGAAAAGTGTTCCAGCCTGCTCTTCATAATGTCTTTTCAGCTGCATGTAAGTTTTATACCGCACACTGCTTCTCTTACCCAAATGCCCCCCTTCTGTCTTTTCCATTTGTTTGGCAAGAGACATAGCTTTTCCTACAAGGAAGTGATGGTCTTTGATTTTTTCTAAAGCAGGTGTATCCAGACTACATTCTAAGACTTTCAGGATTTTATAAAGGCTCCTTGATTTAACTATACCCCTGTCGTCTAGCCAGGTCAGCATATCCATCCCACTTTCGCTTTTGTGGTAAGTGATGACCCCGTCATTTGTGACATCTTCAGGACGTTCTTTGGTAGCATAGACCACATTTGGCAAGTTTTGCACTTGGTTTTTTAGAGAAGGATTTGCCTTGATGGCTTGATTCCAGATTTCGTATGCTAAGGAGGTTAGGTCCACCTCTTCGTTCAAATCTTCCTCATCCAAGAGACCTGACTTTTCATTATACAAATCCCTCAAATTGACTGGATCTCCATCAAAGAAGGTTTCATCCGCTCCTATCAATTCAGAATTTTCTTGAATTCGATTCTGAAGCCTACCTCTCAACCGTATTATCGTCTCTACACCGTCTGCTGGTAAAAAAGAATAACAGTAAATATTTTCAGATTTTTGACCAATTCTATCCACCCTTCCAGCTCGCTGAATCAATCGAATAAGGGCCCAAGGCAAATCAAAATTCACCACTATGTGTGAATCTTGAAGGTTTTGCCCTTCACTCAATACATCTGTGGTGATCAGAATTCTGACAGGACTAACCTTGCCTTCTACATAATTGCTCACTGGACTAAACCTGCGAACTGACTCCGATGGATCATCCGTTCCCCCTGTCACACAAGCAAAGGAATCAACCTTTCTTCTTTTGAACTCCCGCTCAATATATCTTGCCGTATCAGCAAATTGAGTGAAGATCAGTACCTTTTCTTTTCGGTGGGTTTCATTGACAAGCTTTTCAAGTGCATCAATTTGTTTGTCGTTTGCAGAGTCCCAGTTTTCCCCCAAGGTTAAAACCTCCATTATTAAAGCATTGTCTTTGCGAAGGCTTTTTCTGAGAGTTGATTTGAAATAATCTGGAGCTATCCAACCAAATTTCTTTGGGTGGCTTTTCATTGTTCCATACAAAGCTTCCGCACCGATTTTATAGTCTTCGGGATCAGTATAGATTTTAATCCTACCTAATTCTGCTAATTGCTCATCGTTCTCCTCAAGAAACTCGTCCATCTCGGAGGCCTCCTGAGAACCAATTGGCAGATCCAAGCCGTTTTCGATGGCATACAAGAAAATATGGTTTCTCATGGCATGCCTAGCTAGTGACAGCAAAAAAGAATAACCACTACTTTCTAATCTTTTATAAAGATTGGTACGACAAAAACCCATCAATCTTTTGCCTGCCCGAGTCAAGTTATTAAGCTGCTGAGTTTCCAGAGCTGATGCCCCTTCTGCTCTGTTTTCATCAATAAAATTCCCCAACCCATATCTTGGAAGATTGAGTTTGTTGATCTTATTTACTACATCTTCTGAAAATAGCTGAGAATAAATGTCCTGATGATCATCTTGGTCAAAAACATATTCAACTTTCCTTACATTCCTTTCAGGAAAATAAAACCTTGATCCATCTTGATAGGATAGGTACCTTCTTCCGTTAATGTCATCTTCATCAGCATAGTTGTTTTTGATAAAGGATCGCGTCCTTCGCACCAAGTAAAGCTTCAGTAAATCCCTCCAGTCATCAATATATTCGCTATGCTCAAAAGCGGCGATGCTATATGGACTGGTTTGGTGTTCAGCAATGTACTCATGATGTCCACCAATCTCTTCAATGTATCTTTCCGGACAAATTCCTAGTTCTAAGTCCTCAGGAATGAATAATCTTAATTGGTTTGAAACGTCCTTGTAGTTTTTATTGTAAGGAGTTGCGGTAAGCAAAATCACCTTAGGATCATTTCGCTCTAT
>CALRRX020000149.1:0-7222 GCA_943370675.1 Reyranella massiliensis 521
AGTCGGAGCTACCATTGTAGAGCGAGGAAATGAAGTTCCTGAATCCATTCAACTCGGCACCCGTGTTACCCTATATCCTTATCTCGCCTGCGGTACCTGCGTGGCCTGCCGAAAGGGACGTCCCAACGCATGCAAAACCAACAAAACCATGGGAGTTCGCCGACCCGGCGCCATGACCCGATACATCACCGCGCCTTGGCAGGATGTGTTTCCTTCCGACAAACTCAGCCTCAGCGAACTTGCATTGGTCGAACCGCTCACCGTGGGTTTTCATGCTGCTAGCCGCGGAAGAGTGAGTGCGGAAGATCGGGTGGCGGTCATCGGCTGCGGAATCGTAGGCTTGGGTGCTGTGGCCTCTGCGGTCAACAAAGGCGCCCAAGTCATCGCCGTAGACCTCGACGACTCCAAACTTGAAATAGCAAAGCAAATCGGCGTAGCCCATACCATCAATCCCGGCAAAGAAGATCTCCATGCAAGATTGCAGGAAATCACCGGTGGAGACGGTCCGGATGTGATCATCGAGGCAGTGGGCAGTCCCCAAACCTACCGAAGCGCGGTGGATGAAGTGGCCTTTTTGGGCAGGGTGGTCTGTATCGGCTATGCCAAAGCCCCCGTGGAGTTCAACACTTCCCTCTTTGTCCAAAAAGAAATAGAAATTTTGGGTTCGCGAAATTGTGTTGGGAAGAGCGACTTCCCTGAAGTAATCGCGTACCTCGAAGCGGGAAAATTCCCCGTGGATGCCGTCATTTCGAAAGTGATCTCTATTGATCATGCTCCCGAAACCATGGATGCCTGGGCAAAAAATCCGCAGGGGGTCATTAAAATCATGCTCAACCTCGAAGACCAATGATCCGATCTGCTGTTACCCTCAATCTGATTTCTAGCATGTCCCAAGGCCCTTGGATCTATTGGCATGACTTGGAGGAAAGTCTGCAAAAAGCCGCTGAATTAGGCTTCGATGCCGTGGAATTGTTTACCAGATCGGGAAGCGACCTGGACGCGAATCTTTTACAGGATCAACTGGGGCACTTTGGATTGCAACTTGCCGCCGTGGGCACAGGAGCAGGAAAAGTCATGCAGGGCTTAACCCTGACCGATCCCAATCCGGAAATCCGAAAAAAGGCTATTGACTTTATTGCCGAGATGATTTCGTTTGGAGCACCTTTCGGCGCGCCGGCGATTATCGGTTCGATGCAAGGAAATGTTTTGCCTTCCAGCAATCGGGAGGAAACCTTTGGCCTGCTGGCCGAAGTCTTGGAAATTCTAGGTCAACACGCCGCTTCAGAAGGTGTGACCTTGATCTACGAACCCCTCAATCGATACGAAACCAACCTCTTCAATACTCTGGAAGCCGGAAGCCGATTTCTTGAGAAAAACAGCCTCAGCAACGTCAAACTCCTAGCTGACCTCTTTCACATGAACATCGAGGAGGACAACTTGGCTCAGAGCATATTAGACTTTGGAAAGCATATCGGCCATGTTCACTTCGCCGATTCCAACCGTAGGCCGATGGGTTTTGGACACACCGATATGGTCCCGATTGCTGAGGCATTGAAAGAGATCGGCTATTCCGGATATGTCTCCGCCGAGGCTTTTCCTTATCCTGACCCCGATGCCGCTGCTAAACAAACCATCGATTCCTTTCGCAAATTCTTTAGATAAGTACGACGAAATACGAGAACACCGAGGCCTCGACTATGCTTAGACTTACAACCTGACAACGCGTAGTGGACAACCCGAGAATATCAAAAGATTGCTTCGGGGCTATTAAGAGTTAACCCTTAATCCAAAGTTGAAAAACGCCCCTCGCAATGACGTGACAACCAGACAACGCGCAGCTGACAACCCGACATCCTTTAACTCACGAACCCTTCCCAACCTCCTTACTCCCTAACCCCCAAACCTCCCAACCCATGAAACGCTTTTGCCTAGCCCTTGACCTGATTGACGACGCCGAATCCATCCGTGTCTACGAAGCCCACCACGCCCCCGGAGCCGCATGGCCCGAAGTCACCCAACACGACATAGACTGCGGGATTTTGAACATTGAGATTTTCCGCACCGGCAACCGAATGTTTATGATCTTGGAGACTGTGGACGATTTTACTTTTGAGAAAAAGGCAGAAATGGACGCCGCCAATCCGATCATAGCCAAATGGGAAGCTCTGATGTGGGGTTTCCAGCAGCCGCTCCCTTGGGCCAAACCCGGAGAAAAATGGGTGCTGATGGATCGTATTTTCAAATCCGGATTATAAGTTTTTACCACAGAGAACACGGAGATTTTATTGAGAACACAAAGAGAAAGTTTTCAGTGATCAGTCTCAGTGATCAGCTCGTCTAATCAAAACAGAAAAATCCTCTCCATTTTCCTCAGTGACCTCTGTGGTTAAAAACCTTTTCAACAAAAACCCAGGTACTTCTAATGAGAACTTCTTTGTGAACTCTCCATTTTCCTCAGTGGCCTCTGTGGTTAAAAACATTTTCAACAAAAAGCCAGATACTTCTAATGAGATATTCTTTGCGAACTCTCAATTTTCCTCAGTGACCCCTGTGGTTTAAAAACATTTTCCACAGAAAACTCAGATCCTGTTAATGAGATCTTCTTTGTGAACTCTCAATTTTCCTCAGTGACCTCTGTGGTTAAAAACACGATATTCGCCTACCAAATCATTTCCCATGACTCTACTCGAAAAAATAAACCAAGCCCCCGAGACCATCACCTTTCCCGAAGTCATCGCATACAACGATGAGCATTTTGACTTCACTCCTACTCGATTCAAAAACGGAACTACAGTCAATGAAGCTGGGCAAAACAACGGAAGCTGCAAGATCTTTTCCTTTGCCAAGCTTAAAGGCCTAACTCAAGCCCAAACCTTAGCCCTTTTCGGAGACTACTATCGTGTGGATGTGCTGGGTAATCCTGAGGGCACCGACCACCAAAACATCCGCAACTTTATCCAACACGGCTGGGAAGGCATCCAGTTTGACGGTGAGGCGCTGAAAGAAAAGTAAGTGATCACTTTCCAGACCTGTCAGGTTTTCGAAAACCTGACAGGTCTTTTTCTTTTTTTGATCTTCTGGATTTGTGATAATGAAGTTATCCTATCTAATTTCCAATTCCTTAAATCGGCAGAATCCAAAACCCAGAACTTGGAATTACATTTTTAAAGATACTTTATCTCTACTCTATCGAAAGGCCGAAACGAGAAAAAACACTCCCCGAGGTATGCAGTGAGGAAGAAATCATTAGTATATTGAAACATACAGAAAACTTAAAGCATCGAGCTATTTTGACAACCATCTACTCAGCTGGACTTCGCATCAGTGAACTCATCAATCTAAAGATCTCACACATCGATTCCAATCGCATGCAGATCCGGGTAGAGCAATCTAAAGGAAAAAAGGATCGGTATACCTTGCTTTCTCACAAAACCCTAAAACTTCTTAGACTATATATCAAGGTGTACAAACCAAATTACTATCTATTTGAAGGGCAAGGAAGTACAAAAGAAAACCCAATTCCCTATGCATCCAGAAGTATCCAAGCAACCTTAAAAGAATCAGCCAGAAAAGCTGGAATCACCAAAAATATCAGTGTTCATACCCTACGCCATTCTTTCGCAACACATCTTTTGGAGCACGGGACAGACCTGAGATATATCCAAAATCTGCTTGGTCATGAAAGCAGTAAGACCACTGAGATTTATACCCACGTAACCACCAAGGGATTTGATCAGATTAAAAGTCCTTTAGATCAATTAGACCTAGATGACTAAAGATAATTCAGAAATACCCGAAACCAGTTTCGCCATGTACTCCTATAGGAATGCTTTGCGAAACTGGTTTCGCAAACACAAACGTTAGCCACAATAGTAACAACGCAACAGCATACATAAAGAATGAAGCATCACTTTGGAGATTTTTTAGACAGAACAGACGACTATTGGACGACAATTCCAAATAGAGAAAGATTTGCATTTATTGCCGACTTTGAAATCGCCAACAAGGACGAAGTTAAAATATTGACCATAAGCAAAACGCAAGACAAAATTCATTGGCAACAGATTTTTGACTGCCCAAACCTTGAAGAACTGACACTGCACGATCCGAGCAAAGAACAAGTTGAAGCAATCAGTAAACTGAAAAAAATAAAGCGTTTAAGAGTAACTTTTTTCAAAGCGACAGACATAGAATTTATTGGTGACCTAGAAAACTTAGAAGAATTAATTCTTGAATATGTTTCTGGCTTTTCAGATTTGACACCTTTGAAAAGATTGAATAAACTAAAATCTGTTCACTTTGAAAATTTAAGACGTGTAACTGACTTTGGAGCGTTAGCTGGAATAGAAAGTTTAAGATACATATACATAAACGGAACTTTCGATTGGAGTCAACCAGTTGCAAATTTTGACTTTTTAAGTGAAATTTCAAATTTGGAAATTCTTGCTGTTGGTTTTAGTGTCAAGGTTATAAACTCAACATATCCAATTTTTAAATCAATTATCAAGCATAAGAAAATTAAGAAGTTAAGATTAGGAAGAGCATTTTGCAGTTTAGAAGATTATGCTTTTGTTGAAGTACTACTTGGACAAGAAAACATCACATACGCAGATGACACGCCAGTCAGACTAATTTACGAACGTGATGGACAAATTGATTTTTTGGGGAAAGGGATGAGAAGTATTTCCTCTGTAAATTCAAAAGATAAATGTGAAAAGATAATTATGGAATACGAACTATTGAAACTTAATGCGAAATTGTACTTAGAAAACTACTGTGGCTAACAGCCGTTTTGCAAAAGCGGGGGTTTCGTGCTTCTATGAAAGTGAAGTGCTAAATTCAAGCTTTGTGCATCTAATGAAGTTTAGTGCTGAAAATCCCCGCCTTCGCAAAGCGGCAAAACGTTAAAGACCAACTATCTACTTAATCCATGACCCACTACCTGATCGTACCCGGACTTGGTAATTCCGGCCCTGAACATTGGCAAACGTATTTTGAGCAGTCTGGACCTCATTTTTCCAGAATTGAGCAAGATGAATGGGAAGCGCCAGAGTGCGAGGCATGGATCAATCGCATTGAAGACAAGGTGAGCGAATTTGATCCCGAAAAAGTGGTCTTGGTAGGGCATAGCCTTGGCTGCACCGCGATCGCCCACTGGGCCAAGCGATTTGGCAGAAAGATCAAAGGTGCCATGCTGGTGGCTCCCAGCGATATCGAAAATCCAGTCTACACCTTTCCTGCGGTCGGCTTTTCCCCAATCCCTTTGGAAAAAATCCCTTTTCCTACGCTGGTGGTAGCCAGTACTGATGATCCTTGGGTATCTTTTGAGCGAGCAGCATTTTTCGCTTCAGCCTGGGGCAGCGAGTTTATCTCCCTTGGCCCAGCAGGTCATATCAATGTAGCCTCAGGGCATACAAAATGGAATGAAGGACTTGAGCTTTTAAAAAGATTAGGATAAAGAATAACCCTAGATTGCAAAATCGCTTACTTAGTAAATCAAAACTTTTGCTACTATACCATGACACTCTTTGAACTTCAACCCAATGAGCAATTTTTCAACAATCCAACCATCAAGCAGGCATCTCAAAAGCTACGGCGACTGATTTCAGATCTCCAGAAAAGATCCTTGCCTACTGATCTGATTGAAACCATTAATTCTAAAATTGAGAGCATCAACACCTCCACACTTGTAGACAAGCCTTTGGAGAAGTTGGTTTCCACGACCTTAGCAGAGTTGCTGAAGCTAGTAGAAAAAGAGCTCAAGTTGGTGCCCAAACACCACTACCGCACACTTTGGATGTTGATGGGGATGTCCACTTTTGGGCTTCCTCTTGGGGTAGTTTTTGGGATGAGCCTTGGAAACATCAGCTTACTTGGAATTGGCCTTCCGATAGGAATGGCTATAGGGATAGGAGTTGGCTCCTCAATGGATGAGAAAGCCAAAAAAGAAGGCCGCCAGCTAAATCTAACCGAGGAAGAATAAGCCACCCATTCCGTAAAACGATGAGTTCAACCCCTCGAGTAATTCCATCCTTTTTATCTTCCTCCAGATAGGCATCGGGCTGCCACAAACTTGTTCGGGACTCAGCCTTGGAGCAGTTTTGAATTTTGTGAGCCTAGCTTCAGACCACGCATTTTTCCAAATTAATTACTGTGTGTAACTGCCTTAGGCAGTTTCCCTTTTTAAATTTTTCACCTAGAGACAAACATCACATTAGCTAATCTGTTTTCCTTCTTAACTGAGGACAGGTGTATTTTTCCTCCCAGATTAAATCGCATTTTCATTTCGCTCTATCGCACTTATGTCCCGATTCGTTTTTGCTTTCCTTCTCCTTTTCTCGCCATTTGTTGCTTCGACGCAAACCACTTTTGATTCCCTGATGAATTTTTACCATCATGAGAAAAACTTCCACGGCGTGGTATTGGCTGCAACGGATGGAAAGGTGGATTTCATTCAATCTAAAGGTTTGGCTAATCGGACATTCGGCATTCCGATGGACATTCACACCAAATTCAAAATCGCTTCCGTCACCAAAACCTTTACTGCAGTGATGATCCTTCAGCTTTTTCAAGAAGGGAAAATCCAGCTTACCGCTCCACTAGGCACTTACCTGCCTGATTATAAGGGTGAAGGAAAGGACCGCGTCACACTTCATCAACTGCTCACCTACAGTTCGGGCATCCCTAATTGTGAAGGAGATACCGGAATAGGTGTTTACCAGAGTGCCCTCTCCGTGGATGATTTTATCCTCAGATACTGCAGCGGCAAGCTTGAATTTGAGCCAGGGAGTCGGTTTAGTTACAACAACGGCGACTATATTCTGCTCGGCCGCATTATTGAAAAAGTCACAGGAAAGTCATTTTCCCAAAACCTGAAAGAGCGGATTCTCAATCCTCTGAAAATGAAAGAAACGGACCTGCTGTACCATCGAGACATCATCCCAAATCTGGCAGAAACCTACAATCTGGACGAAGCAACCCAGGTCTATTACAAAGATGACCCCATGTACATCGAAAACTACTTTGCAGCGGGAGCGATGTATTCCACGGCAGAGGATCTATTGAAATTTAGCGAGGGAATATTCAAGGCAAAGCTTCTCAATCAGGAAATGCTGAACCTGATGCTCACCCCCTATCCCGAACTTTACGGCGTGGCTTATGGCTTTTGGGTGACTGATTCCACCTTTGGGGAAGAGACTTTTTTGGCAGCCAACCGACAAGG
>CALRRX020000150.1:0-7136 GCA_943370675.1 Reyranella massiliensis 521
CTTTACTGTTTTCTCAAGAAGATTCATCAGATCACTTTACTCCGAATAAATTTCACCAATTCAGCTTCATCCCCCTTCCTGCAGTAGCCTCCAATCCAGCCAACGGGTGGATGTTTGGATTTGCGCCATCAGCCTCTTGGTACATGGGAAATCCGAAAACGACCAAGCTCTCCAACTTGGTGGGCAACCTGCTGTACACCACCAAAAAGCAGTGGATCTTCAGCTCGAGGCATACCATTTACTTGGCTGACAATTCGGCAATGCTGATCGGAGACTGGAGGTATTTCCTCACCTCCCAACCAACCTATGGACTGGGAAGCTCTACCCCAAACGAGCTGGCAGAAAACCCAAATCGGTACGGGGTCTACTGGGGAGAGCAACAGATGGACTTTACTTTGATTCGGTTCTATGAGGCTTTTCTAAAGAGAATAGGCGATTCAAAATTCTATTTGGGACTAGGCTATCACCTGGATATTCATACCCGAATCAAAAACTTCATCACAGAAACAGCTGATCCCAATAATTTATTTGCCCATGACCAATACAACCTTTCCAGAGGTTTTAATCCAAATCGCTATACCCTCTCAGGCGTGACGCTGAATGCGGTGATGGAAAACAGAGACATGGCTGTATCTCCCTATGAGCGAAATTTTGCCTGGATGCAGTACAAAATCAATCCCACCTTTCTCGGTTCGGATCAATCCTCAAGCACACTCCTACTCGACTACCGACACTATTTCAATCTAAATCCTCAACGAAAACGGCACTTGATAGGAGTGTGGGGTATGGGAAATTTCCTTATCTCGGGAGATTTGCCCTACATGAATCTCCCATCAATCGGTTGGGATATGTTTGGCCGAGGAGGTAGAGCCTATGCTCAAGGGAGATTTAGGGGAGCCAATATGATTTATGGCGAAGCGGAATGGAGGTTTCCTTTGCAGAAAAACAAAGAAACTTTTGGTGGGACGGTGTTTGTGAACGGAGCCACGTTTAGCGGAGGAAAACCACTGCCCATGATTGGAGCAAATTATTCCTCAGAAAAACTCTTTGAAAAAATCAATCCCGGATACGGACTAGGCCTACGAGTGATAATCAATAAGGAAAAACGTACCACTATTGCCGCAGACTATGCTTTTGGGCAAAAGGGAAATTCTGGATTTTACCTGAATATCAACGAGACTTTCTGATTGAAGGAAACAAAAAAGGTTGCAGACTAGCAACCTTTTTTCGTTTAGTTAAGCGGCATTTCGAGTGGCATTGATGATCCCAAACATGGTGCGGAGAATCAATTTGTCCAAGATATTTGAAGATGCTCCTTTTTCCAGTCCCATCTGAATCGCATACTGCTGAATGGTAATCAGTGGCAGAACGATTCGTTCTCGGATTTCGATGGATGCCTTGGACACAGGATTGTCTTGCATCAGTTCCTCCATTCCGGCAACTTTTTTCAGTTCTTCTACCGAACGCAAAAATTCCGCGTTAAGCAAGCCCCAAAACTCACCGTACTCCGGATTATTCTTGAGGTAAGCCGAAGCTGGATAGAAGCACTTTTTCAAAGACTGCATCGAGTTGCTCAGAAGGGTTCTGAAGAATAGGCTTTCTTGATAGAGCTTTTTGAGCTCCTCCATTTTTCCTTCTTTATCGAGCTTTTCCAAAGCAGAACCTACCCCATAGAATCCCGGAATATTTTGCTTCATCTGAGCCCATGATCCCACAAAAGGAATTGCCCTGAGATCTTCGAATTTCAATCCAGGTTCTTTCCCTCTCTTAGTAGGACGGGAACCGATATTGGTCATTCCAAAGAATTTGAGCGGAGCTACGTGTTCGAGGTACGGCACAAACTTAGGATGGCTCTTTAGGTCTTTGTAAGCCTGATAGCCTTCATTTGCCAAGGCTTCGATCAGTTCGCGCTGTGCCTCGTTGAGATTTTTTTCGGCATCTGGATACAAGTGATTTTCCAGACCTGCACTGAGGAGCTGTTCGAAGTTGAATGTGGACGAAACGATTTTCCCATAATTGGATGAGATCGTTTGTCCTTGAATCGTGACTTGGATCTCCGAGTTTTCTACTTTTTCTCCTAGAGAAGCATAAAAATTATGGAGATTCCCTCCTCCTCTGGCTACAGGTCCTCCTCGACCATCAAAGAACACCACCTGAACTCCGTGCTCTCTCGATACGCGAGTCAATTCTTCTTTGGCTTTGAAAATCGACCAATTGGCCTTCAGATATCCCCCATCTTTGGTACCGTCCGAGAATCCCAACATGATGTTTTGCTTATTCCCACGGCTCTTTAAGTGAAGTTTATACTCAGGAAGCTCATAGAGCTTAGTCATAATCTGAGGCGCACTTGATAAGTCATCAATGGTCTCAAAAAGCGGGACAATATCCAAGGGGAGCTTGCCTGCCTCTGCTACAAAAGTAAGCTTGGCCATCTGGTACACTTCCAAAACATGAAGTACCGACTGGCAATTGGAGATAATGTAACGATGCAATCCGTCCTCGCCATTGGACTTTTGGATCACTTTGGCAGCAGCCATGGATTGAAGCATTTCTTTGTGAAAAGGCTCCTCGAAGTGCTCCAAAGCTGGTAGCCCTTTTGTTTTCATCACCTTGGAGATCAGTTCGTCTTCAGTACCTGTAAATTCTTTACCCTGAATGCTGAAAACCTCCTCCCAAAACGCATCGTGCTTCCGGCTATCCTGACGAAGGTCCATGTGGGCGAAGTGAAACCCGAAGATTTTCACTTTCAGAATAAACTGATCCAGCAAATTGAGGAACAATCCGTCGTGATATGTAATCAAAGCCTCTCTTGCCTCTAAGAGGATTGCTAGCAGATCTTCTTTGGAAGCGTACACCTCCTTATTTTCAAACAGTGTGTAATAAATGCCTCGTTCAGCTTTGGTAATCAGCTCCTCCACTTTTTTGAAGGTGAGTCTTTTCTTCAACTTTCTCAGATCTCGGTAATAGCACCGCATCAACCATTTTTTCAATCTATCGGCCACTTGAATCGTCGTCTCATGGGTGACAAAAGGATTGCCGTCACGATCTCCTCCTGGCCAAAATCCCACTTTCAGAATCCCCGGATTTTCCCAAGTATGAAGTGGTTCGCCCAGTCCATTAAGCAGACGGATGATGATTTCTGGAATGGCATGATAAAAGACATTTTCCAAATACCAGATCAAGCTGATCGCCTCATCAAACGGAGTTGGCTTTTCTCGATTGATAAAACCGGTCTTGCCCAATTGCTGCATGAGGAGATTGATATTCTCTAGATCATTGGCACGGATGGCACTTTCCAAATCCGTGATGATTCCCAACACATTGCCCGGATAAAACTGCGTAGGGTGTGCCGTCAAGGTCAATCGAACGGAGAAATTCTTTAGCTTTTCGATCAATGCTTCCTTTTTGCGATCGTTTTCCACACGGCTGATCAGGGCTTTGACAGAACCCTTTCCGGAGATATCATTGATTTTTTCAAAAGCAGCATCTTCTATGGAGTCAAACAAAACCACTTGTCGCTCCACATATTGGATCATTTGAAAGAGAAAATCTGTCCTCTCTTCTTCAGATTGACCAGGCATCATTTCTTCAAAAAATCCATCGATGATTTCTCTTGGAGATTTCCCGGAGGCATAACCTTGCTCACAGGCACGTCCCAAGAATGGCAACAGCGTACCTGTTACATAAATGTCATCAAAGGGTAAGTCCAAAAACAGGCTGTTGTAGATCGTAAATCGCTTCGCAACCTGTGTATCGTAAATCTGGTGCATTAGGGTCTAAATTTAATAGGCAAGGCAAATTAGGAATATTTCTGTTTTTTGGAATAAAATTTGAATTTTTAGTAACCAAACGAGTATAATATTTTAATTTTTCATTCAAATATTCACTTTTTATAAAAAATCAAAAAGACACCCATCGTGGATTTTTTTGCTAATTTCCTCTCATGAAACAGGCCATTTTACTTTCCTCCATCCTCTTGATGACCGCTTGCAGCAAACCCGAATCCACTCCAATAGTCGAAATCAAGGCTCCTACTTCGTATGAATTCTTGGTCGGAACCTACACCGATTCGCTGCATCACGGGATCAATTACCTCTACTTTTCTCCAGAGGAAAACCTGATGACAGTAGAGACTCTTGCAGCGGGGATTGCAAATCCTTCCTTTGTCATCGCATCAAAAGATGGCAAAAAGGTCTTTTCACTAGAAGAAGAAGCTGGTATCAAGGGAGGTCGAGTACTCTCTTTTAATAGAAATCTAGAAACCAACGAACTCAATCTGATCGACCAGGATGATTCGGAAGGAGATCATCCTTGCCATATTTCCCTATCTCCAAATGAAGATTTCTTGATTTTGGGAAATTATACTGGAGGCAGCTTGTCTGTCTTCAAAGTAGACAGTCTCGGTCAGGTCGATTTTGTACAAAAGATTCAGCACACCGGAAAAAGTGTCAATCCTGATAGACAAGAAGGACCTCACGTCCATTCTACCACCTTTGACCCGGAAGGGACACGCGTGCTGGTGGCAGATTTGGGGACAGATAAAATCTATGTGTATGACTTTGATTCTCAACTTGCCGAACCACTTAAGCTTTTCGGAGAGTTCGCCATGACCCCCGGCGACGGGCCTCGTCACTTGGCCTTTTCGGCTGATGGAAAAGATGTTTTGGTGGTAGAAGAAATGAGTGCCGTGTTGGATGTGTTCTCTTATGATCAAGGTAAGCTCATTGCTAAACAGCGATTGTCACTGTTGGATGAGGGTTTCAAAGGTGCGGTAGGTGCAGCGGAAATCAGAATTTCGCCAGATGGCAAGCACGTCTATGTGTCCAATAGAGGTGAGGCTAATACCATTTCTGTTTTTGGGAAAAAGCCTGACGGAAGCTATACCCGCGTGCAAAATATTCCTTCGGGCGGATTAATGCCCCGTAACTTTAATTTGACAGGTGACGGGAAATATTTACTTGCTGCCCATCAGGCCAGTCATGACATCGTGATTTTTGAACGAGACTCAATTTCAGGAATTCTATCCCTCACACCTTGGAAAGCTACCGTACACAAGCCTGTTTACCTGCATCGATTACCCAACTAAGCCGGCATTTCCCAAGGAATAGCTGAATTGTAATGAATCTGCCCGCTGTGGACTTGAAGCGGCGAGTCGAGGTTATTATGGTACAACTTTCCGGTACCAAGTCCCTGAGGAATACTTGGCTGGAGAGAGGAAGCAAGTTGAGAAATGGCATTGAGCCCAATGTTGCTTTCCAAAGCGGATGTCATCCACCAGCCGATTCCACGTTGCTCGGCTAAGCGGATCCACTCACGTGTCTCCAAAATTCCTCCTACCAGAGTCGGCTTCAGAATGATATGCTGAGGTCGGATGGTGTCCAAAAGTTCTTCTTTTTCCCTGACCCCAATCAATTCCTCATCCAACGCAATCGGCAAGGGAGTAACACCACAAAGCTTACGCATTTCCTGCCATTGACCTGCTTTGATCGGCTGCTCAATGCTGTGGAGATTGTATGCTGCTAATCGCTCCAGTTTTTCCAACGCTTCTTGGATAGAAAAAGCACCGTTTGCGTCTACTCTGAGCACCATTTTTTCGGGAGACACTTTTTCTCGTATGTAGCCGAGCAATTGAAGTTCTTGATCAAAGTCTATGGCTCCGATTTTCATCTTGATGCAGTCAAAGCCTTCCTCCAATTTCTGATCGATCTGTCTAAGCATGAAATCCCTATCACCCATCCAGATCAAGCCATTGATGGGAATGGGAAGCTGATGATCAAAAAACTCATTAGGAAAAATTCGTTTTTGGCCCCCGTTCAAAAGATCTAAGACAGCTGTTTCCAGACCAAATCGAATAGAGGGAAGTTCAAATGGGACCAACTCTTTGATCAAATTCAAAAGCTCGGGCTCAGTAGTTGGCCAAGTTTGCTTTTCCGCTTTTCCAAGCAGCTCCTGAAGCCTTTGTTCAAAATCGGCTCGAAAATCAGGACTTAACCCGACCAAAGGCGCTGCTTCTCCCCAACCTTCCACTTCTGGATTGGATTCACTCCAACACTTGATCCAAAACACGTCTCTCGTCTTCAGCACGCCTCGTGAGGTACCAGCATCAAATCGGAAATCCAATGTCCTTTTGAGATAAGAAAATTTGAGTTTGGAAAAGATCGTCATAGAAGAGTAACTCTAAGGGATAAATTCGGTTAAGTATATTTGCCGCCGAAAACAGCATTTCTGATGGAAATCCCAAATATCGACTTAAGAGACTTCGAATATACATTACCGGAAGAGCGCATCGCCAAGTTTCCACTTCAAAAGCGCGATTCCTCCCAATTACTTCAATACAAAAAGGGGGAAATGAATCATTTCCACTTCTATGACCTACCGGATTTACTCGCTAGCGACACCTTATTGGTCTACAACAACACCAAGGTGATCCCGGCACGATTGATTTTCCAACGTGAAACAGGCGCCCGCATTGAGGTTTTTCTTTTGCAGCCTATTGCCCCAACTACCGTGATTTCAGAAATCATGCTTTCCAAAAAGCCCGTGACTTGGGAGACCATGATTGGTAATGCTAAAAAATGGAAAGAAAGCGAAATTCTGACCGGCAGGATTCAACTTGAGGAGAAAGAGGTCATTCTGAGTGCCAGAATCGTGGATCGGGACAAAAAGCAAGTTGAATTTTCGTGGAGTGACGATCAAGTAGCATTTGTGGATTTGGTTGAAGCAAGCGGTGAAGTTCCTTTGCCTCCCTACCTCAACAGGAAGCCGGTAGAGGATGACAAATCCAGATATCAGACTGTCTACAGCAAAAAAGAAGGGGCCGTAGCAGCACCCACGGCAGGTCTTCACTTTACAGAGGAGGTTTTTGAAAAATTAAGAGCGAAAGGTGTGCAAGAAGCCGAAGTCACACTTCACGTGAGCGCGGGGACCTTTCAGCCGATCAAGGTTGATAATGTGCTGGAGCACCCCATGCATTCCGAACAAATGGAAATCAGGAAAGAGACCGTGGAAAAGCTGCTTTCCCACTCCGGGCAAATCGTCGCTGTAGGCACTACTTCCGTCCGCACGTTGGAAAGTCTTTTTTGGTATGGGGTCAAATTACTAGAATCAAAAGGCAGCGACTTTCAAATCGAAAAGCT
>CALRRX020000151.1:0-7135 GCA_943370675.1 Reyranella massiliensis 521
GAACCGATAGAGGCTTAGTGGCATTTTTCGCAAACTCCCTGCACCAGTAGATTCATTTCTTTTTTTTCAAATCCTTTGGGTAGTCGGATCTGAGGCAATGTTATGTCCTCAAGACAGGTGGTTTCTCCACATTTTTCGCATTTGAAATGTACATGTTCGTGATTATGTACATGTTCAGATTCGCCATGGGCACATAGTGCATATTTCGTCGCTCCACTGTCATCCAGTACTTTATGAATCAGATCTTTGTCCAAGAAAGTTTTTAGAGTTCTGTAGATTGTCACTCGGTCAAATTGATTGTTGAGCGTTTCCTCCAAATCTGCATGGGAAAGCGCAATGTTTTTATTCAAGAATTCCTGAATGATCTCCAGACGGCAATCGGTGATGCGAAGTTTGTGTGATTGAAGGATGGAATTGGGATTAGTCATACGGGTCTTTTGCTTCTTCAAATTAACTTAAAAAAGAGAAGTGAAAAAAAGGGCGCCGATTTCGGCGCCCTTAGGTTTTAGTCTCCTGAATAGCTTTCGAGAATTTTGTTCACTCTCTCTAGTGCATCTTCCAGGTGAAGTTTGCTCATTCGGTCAGAGGTTCTTCCGATCGCTCCTCGGATTTGGCCCTGAAGGGTCTTCAATTCACCCAGTGCCATAGGTCTGATATCAGACTGTGCTGCATTGAGCTGAGGTCCTGCAAATGCTCTGAACTGGGCTGGTAATGGAGCCACATTGCCAGTCAGCAATAGCTCGAGGCGCTCAATATGTGCTCTCTGCAAGGCTCTGCGATGTACGTCAATTGATCTGCCTGCCGCAAGTTCTGTCCAAATGCCCTTTCTCAAATCGTCGAATAGTTCGGTGATTTTGTAGGCATTGTTTCCATTCAGGGCTTCGTTTTCAATCACTCTACCCAATCTTCCCCACTCAAGGATGCCGTTGAGGGTGGTTACTTGTATACCACGGATTCTTTCCAAAGCACCAAAGTCACCGATTCTTGAGATGATTGCCTCGTCCATCAGCCAGCTTGGTGTTGCAAAAAGCTGCTTGTTCAGGAAGTCCACAGCGGACTTTTGCATTTCTTTGGAAGTGTGCGTGTAGACGGCTTCATTCTGTCCTGCAGACTTGTAGACTTCCATGACACCGCCCACGTTGGTTCTCACGTGACCCATGTAGCGATTATACTGACCAATAACTTGACCATACATTTCCTCTAAGTCCTCGTAGTTTTTATATGGCTTTTCCTTTTCGCTAGTCCATTCCATCAGGTTTGGCATGATGCGCTTCAGGTTTTTGATACCATAGTCAGAAGCTAGCATGGCATTGTCTCCCAAATCTTCTGATTGGGTGGTTGGGTCATAGCTATTGCCCTGACGACCGTAGCGGTAGACCGGATCTCCCTTTTTCTCTACAATCCACTTATCCAAGGTAGGAAGTTCGTCTTCTGGCGTTTTTGCATCCAAAATTGGCTTATATCCCCACATGATCGCATACTTATCATAAGGTCCTACGTCTGGCATCAGACTTACTCCTTTGTCTTCCGGCTGAGCGATGTAGTTGAATCGTGCATAGTCCATGATGGATGGTGCTGTTCCAAATTCCTTTGTAAAGGCAGGATCTCTGAGCTTTTCTACTGGGTAAGCCACCGAAGAGGCAAAGTTGTGAGGCAGACCCAAGGTATGTCCCACTTCGTGAGCGGATACAAATCGGATCAATCTACCCATTACTTCATCGTCAAATTTTACGCTTCTCGCGTCAGGATTTACCGCAGCGGTTTGGATAAAGAACCAGTTTCTCAAGAGGTTCATTACGTTGTGGTACCATCCGATATCGGATTCTAGGATTTCACCAGAACGAGGATCGGACACGTGAGGTCCGTAAGCATTCTGAATATCAGAAGCGAAGTAGCGAATCACAGAGTATCTCGCATCTTCAGGGCTCCAGGTAGGATCTTCCTCTGGGCTTGGAGCTTCTTTGGCGATGATGGCGTTTTTGAAACCGGCGGCTTCAAATCCTTTTTGCCAATCTTCCACACCTTGCTTCAAGAATGGCACCCACTTCTTAGGAGTAGCTGGATCGATGTAGTACACGATCGGCTGTTTTGGTTCTACCAATTCGCCACGCTTGAATTTCTCTTCATCTCCTGGCTTCACTTCCAGTCTCCATCTGTCAAGGTATCTTCTGGAGGTAGCGCGCTGCTCGTCAGCACCATAATCCACATAGGATCTGGCAAACCAACCCACGCGCTGATCGGCAAGACGCTGCTTCATCGGCTCCTTTGGCAGGAGAATCATAGAGGCATTCATCTCCAAGGTGATCAATCCTGTCACGCTGTTTGATGGTGGCTCGCCAGCGGCATAGGTAAGTACGTAGCGAGCTTCGATGTTGATAGGATACGAATTTATGTGCTGGATGAACGAGCGCTCATTGTCCAAACGGGTGATTCGATACTCAGTTCTTCTGTTTCGCTGAATACCAAGTGCTTGATTGTCCTTGGTAAATAGGTCAGTAGCTTCGATTACCGTGCCTGTAGAGTCCGTTCCTCTGGATTTGATGGCGAATTTCTGAAGGATAGGCTCCAAGTTGGAGGCCTTTACCGCCATAGAAATAGGAAGAGAGTCTGCTGCGTAGTTGTTGACAGAGACTACTTTGAGAAGGATGTCATCCTGATTTTTTTCCCAACGTACCATTAGGTTGGTGGTGTTTTCTCCACCATATCCGATACCGTCGGCAGTTTTTGCGATTCTCACTACCATGAGCATGTCACGGCCTAAGAGGGAATCAGGAATTTCGTAGAAATACTTGTCTTCGATTTGGTGAACCTTGAAAAGTCCTGCTTTGCTTTTTGCTTTGGCAGTGATGACTTCTTTGTAAGGCTTTGGCCCGTTGGCAGGGGCTTGTGGTCTGGCGGCAGGGGCAGGAGCAGCGGCAGCGGGGGTTTCGGCACCTTTTTTCTTTTTTTTCTGTGCGAAAGAGTCCTCGGCCTGAAGCATCGCACCCATAAGACCTAATACGAAGGTGGTTCTCCTCAGTAATTTGGGTAGGGTTTTGTTCATAGCTTTCAAAATTGATTTAGAAATAAAGTAACTTCCAAACCGTGGGATAAGGGAGATGTAAAACTTATTTTTTGATAAGCGGTTGCATCATAAAATCAAAGGCACTTGGACAAGCGAAAGAAAGAAGTGGTCATCATCGGTGGAGGACTCGCAGGATTGGTTTTTTCCTTACTTTTAGCCAAAAGCGGACACGAGGTCATCTTGATAGAGAAAAAAGTTTATCCGTTTCACCGCGTCTGTGGAGAATACGTATCCAATGAGGTTCTCGACTTTTTGAACCGAAATGGCCTCTTACCTGATTTTTTAGACCTTCCGCAGATTAGCCAATTTCAATTTTCGGATACCAAGGGCCGGTCCGTCCGCATCCCGCTAGATCTTGGTGGATTTGGCATTAGCCGATACCTCATGGATGAATGGCTTTACCAACGGGCATTGGAAGAGGGAGTGGAAGTTAAAACGGGTATTCAGGTTACTGATTTAACCTTTGATCCTTCATCCGATTTATTTCAAGTTCAGCTTTCCGATTTTTCAAACCTCACCGCTCATTTTGTGCTTGGTGCTTTTGGAAAAAGAAGCAAGTTGGACAAGGTGCTCAAGCGCAAGTTTTTCTTTGAAAGAAGCCCCTACATCGGTGTCAAGTACCACGTCCATACTGACTTTGATCGAGAAACAGTCGCTCTCCATAATTTCCAAGGGGGTTACTGCGGACTCAATGCCATCGAATCAGGTAAATTCAACCTTTGCTATCTCGGAAGCCGTGATCAGTTGCGTGAGTATGGTACCATTGAGGAAATGGAGCGAGAAGTCCTTTGGAAAAATCCGATCCTCAAGCGTGTCTTTCAGGAAAGTGAATTTTTATTTGAAAAGCCTGAGGTGATTAATGAGATCAATTTCGAACCCAAGCAACCTGTAGAAAATCACGTGCTCATGATCGGGGATTCTGCTGGACTGATCACTCCGCTCTGCGGCAATGGCATGGCAATGGCGATTCACTCCGCCAAGCTCGCCGTAGAGGCCATTAACCAAGGAAAATCTAGGACTGAAGTTGAGCAATTATATACCCAAAACTGGAATTATCAGTTCAGACAAAGACTAGAAGTAGGTCGGACTGTCCAAAAATTATTTGGCTCAGGCAGAGGTTCGGTGATTGCTCGAGGTCTGATTGACTATGTCCCATTTGCCGCCAAGTTCATTATTCGAAATACACACGGTCAGCCTTTCTGATCAATAGCCAAAGACCTGGAGGATCTGGGTATTTTCCAGAAAGTAGTAAATGAAAAAGGCGTTGAGCGATATCGCGGACAGCGCATTCATGCCCATTGTCCAGCTGTAGGAGGCATATTTTTCAGGATTTGTTCGCACAAAACCAAACCATAACAGAAAGAATAACAGGATCGGAGCCATCGCACCGAGGTAGATCCATACCATAGAAGTCTGTCCCCTATCCATAAAAAACCAGACAAAGGCAGCTCCTGTGAGCGCAAAAAAGAGACTTGAAAAGGCAAAAGTACCTTGGATGCCCAAGGCTCTACTGAGGGTTTGATCCCCTCGACGACCATCTTCCCGATGTTGATAGACTTGAGTCAGGGGATAATTGCCCCATAGCATCAGGCTGGTCAGCAATCCCGGAATGAGGACATGGGGTTTGAAAATCACTTCCCATCCCAGCTCACTCAGTCCTGCATAGGCCATAGCAAAGGTGAAATAGCCCTGAAACAGGCCTGCGATCACCCAACTCGCCCAAGGATACTTTTTGATCCGGATGGAGGGATGACTGTAAGCCATACTGACCAATCCATAGACGGCGAGCATGCTGGCAAAAGACAAACTGATCCAAGCCCCTAAAAGCAAGGCGATCACCAAAAATCCCTGTGCCAGCCAATAGAGATCAGGAGTCACTTTGGGAGGAAATTTGAGCCCTCCGATACTTTCTTCATCCCGATCAAAATAGCTGTTGTACCCATTGCTACTGGGATACAAAAACAGATGCAGCGCAAGAAATACCAAGGCCAAACGCAACTCGTTGAGATTAGGGGTCAAGGCCAAGGCAAAGAAAAACACCGGCATCAAAAACAGAGAAAATGGAATGCGGAGGTGTCTGAGACTGGATCGGGTGATCATAGGGAAGTTGGATTGGGTACTTAACCTTATTGGTTTGAAAGGGTTGTGAGTGTACTGACTAAATTAGAAATATTCCCCTAACTTGAATTAATGAATTCCAGCATTGTTAGCATTGGCTTATCCAATCCGGGTAAACCTGTCCCCCAGTCCGAAATATCCCGATTTATGCAGCTGGCCCATCAATTGGATGAGTTGGAAAGCCGCAAGCTGCAGTTTTTTTATCGGATGTCAGGCATCGATCATCGCTACAGTGTCTTGGATGATTTTGAGAAAAGGGATCCGGCGGAGTTTTCTTTTTTCCCTAAATCAAAAGATCTCAATCCATTCCCCGGTACCAAAGCACGGATGGATGTCTTCCAAAAAGAAGCCCCAAAATTGAGTCTTGAAGCCTGTCAGTCTGCACTTTATCAGGCCAACATCCATCCCAATGAAGTAACCCACCTGATCCTTATTTCTTGCACAGGCATGGTAGCCCCTGGAGTCGAATTAGACTTGGTGCATCAGATGGGAATGAATCCAACCGTGGAACGGTATTGCATTCACTTCATGGGTTGCTATGCGGCATTTACCGGGCTGAAACTGGCTGATAAAATCCTCAAAGCGGAACCGGAAGCCAAAGTGCTTGTCGTTGCAGTGGAGCTTTGCACCCTGCATTTTCAGAAGGAATACACCGAAGATAATCTACTGGCCAACTCGCTTTTTGGAGATGGTGCTGCTGCGGCTTTGGTGATGAGATCAGAAAAGGGATTAGCCATTAAAAATTACCTTAGTCAGATCCTTCGAGAAGGAGAAAAAGACATGGCTTGGGGAATTGGAGATTTTGGATTTGAGATGCGACTTAGCCAGTACATTCCAGCGCTTTTGGATCAGGGGATTCACCAGCTGAGAGAGGTTTTTGAATCCAAATTTGGGCTTTCGAAAATTACCCAATTTGCCATTCATCCGGGAGGAAAGCAGATTTTGCAAAAGGTTCAGGAGGCGTTTGGACTTGCACCAGAGGTTAATCGGCATTCGATGGAGGTCTTGAAAAACCACGGGAATATGTCTTCGGTCAGTATTCTTTTTGTGTTGGACAAAATGCTAAAGGATCCTTCCATCACAGGGGATATTTTGGCGATGGGCTTTGGTCCGGGATTGACCTTGGAAACACTTTTACTGGAAAAGCGATGAGTATTTTCTCCCAAAGAAGCACAGAAAAGGAAATCATGGACGATCTGGAGTGCTCAGGTCCTGTTTTGGAACAGACCCTTCGAGAGCTCAAGACAATCAATCGGTGGCTGGGAGGAAATCAGGTCACCACGTTGGGATTAACCCAACTCATGCGCGAAAATCCACAATCGCACTACGAAATCACCGATATCGGATGTGGCGGAGGGGACATGATTCGGGTGATGACAAATTGGGCCCAAGCGCAGCGAATACCGGCAAAATTCACAGGAATCGATGCCAATGGGAATATAATCGAATTTGCCAAGGTTAGGCAATTCGACTTGCCAGACATCAAATGGAAGGTTCAAAACGTTTTTGAACCTGACTTTGCAACTGAGAAAACAGATTTCATTACCTGCACCCTTTTTACCCATCATTTTACAGATGATCAGCTGGTGGAGCTTTTGATATCGATGCGTGAAAAGTCCAGATTAGGGATTGTGATCAATGATCTGCATCGTCACCCTTTGGCCTATTACAGCATCAAGCTATTGACGAGATACTTCAGTCGTTCGCCAATGGTTCAGCACGATGCCTCACTCTCCGTATTGAGGAGTTTTTCCAAATCCGACTGGGAGAGAATTTTGAAAAGTGCAGGCATCCAACGGTATCAAATTCGCTGGTTTTGGGCTTTTAGATGGCAGATTCTCGTTCAGTAGCGTTCGGAAGACAATTCTTAGATTATGGGTTAGAATCTGTGTTCATGGCTAAATAACCATAAATCAATTGCTGAGCGAATATGGCAAAGCACTGACATGAAGA
>CALRRX020000152.1:0-7061 GCA_943370675.1 Reyranella massiliensis 521
TTAAAAAAGGTACTATTTCTGCGATGCAAAGGTAAGTAAATAAATGGTATTTCTTAAAACTCAACCTATTCATCATAATCATGAACAGTCCGGTGACTCCCAGAATGTAAAACCAGAAAAACGCCCGAATCAATATCCCAAAGACAAACTGAAGAGATGCAAAATCATTGATCACAAAAAACAAAGAGATCATGATCACTACAGCAAACCCGAAGACAATTAACCGAAGAAGGTAAAAAAAGTGAGCAAAATCCGACTTACCCATGTCAAACAAGTAACTGATCACTCGGATTCCAACGAATTTTAGAATAGTCAAAATCAGAATCAAAAAGGCAAATGATACCCAAAGCATCATTATGGACGAATAATCCCATCCGACCAGCCCTTCAATCCAATCTTTTTTGAAAATAATCATTCCTGTCACCAAGCATTGGGCCATCATCGAAGAAACGATGAAGAGGTAAAATAGAATATCAAATGAAAATACTTTTTGCAAACTCCCACTTTCAGAAAAATCTTCCGCATTGATCACTGATAGTGGCTGAAGAAGAACTCCCAATAAATAGGGATATGCCATTTTATAAACAGCAAAAAGAAACAGTGAAATAAGCAATGAAGTAAAGTAAAAGTCCTTTACGGGCTGTGTCAAAAATCGTGATTTGACAACTTGATCTACTACAATAATTTCCTTCCCCTTGTCTAAGCCAACTTGTGCAACTTTGAAAAGACTCAAAGGGAAACTTCCGAAACTGCTCCGCGGGCCAATGATGGAGACCTTAAGAGAATCTCCTCCAAATTGCTCGGCTAGCTCATCAGTTGGAATAGTAAATGAGGTATCGGAGGGGAAAAGCCTCCACAATTTCCCATCTATAAATACGGTAGAACCTCTGGGGATATCAAATTGAAAATAGGATTCCGGAAAAGAATTCACGTCTACTAAAACTTCTTTCTGTTCCGTTCTTTCCCAAAAAGCCAAGTCAGATTGATTTATCCAATTTCCTCTATAATTCTCCAAAACCTGAGAAGCCCCCACTAATGGTAGATGAAATAAGAAAAGAAATACGAGCAAACGGTTCATCATCAAATCAAAACCTGGCTAAATAACCAAAGTGAATTCTGGCTTGGGAAATCGTCGCCGGCTGGAAGGCGGACTTTCCCATACCAAATACAAAACTGAACATTCCTCCGTCAGTGTCCAAATTGATTCCTAATCCAAATGACCTCGGATGATCGATTTTAGGTGAAATAAATGGGTTACTTATTACTCCCAGATCACCAAATGCCATCAGGTAGGACCCTTTCCCAAAAAATAACCGCTGCTCTAGATTTATCAACGCATATCGGTCAGCAAAAAAATACATTTCATTGAACCCTCGGATTGATTTCAATCCGCCTAACCTTGACAATTCATTCAAAAACAAATTATCATTTTTCAATACTCCACTTTTCATCCTTAGCCACATACCCCAAATTGGGGTTAGATAGACGTTTTTTTCGACCTGAAATTTGGCTTGAAGCTGTGTGGATGATTTTTCAAAGTTTTGATAGACTTCAACTGGAAGCGCCGTGTTTTCGATCAAATTTTTATTTCCGAGCGAAAATTCTACTTCTATTTTCGATCCTTTTCTTGGAAAAACAGGATCATCAAGCCAATTCCATTGGGCGCCAAACCCATAACTATTCCACCTGTAGTCTAAATAATCCGGAAGTGATTCGGTGGATTCAAAGCCGGCTATCAAATCTCCAGCTTGTCTCCTGTTGAAAAACCGAAGGTTTCCCGACTCTGAAATCGAATACCCAAACTCAAGGCTTATTCCGCGATTTACAAAAGAAGTGTCTTGTTTGAGCAGAGAAAAATCAAGTTGAAAACTTAGTGGAGATCCAAATAAATAAGACTCCTTGGCTGACAAATCAAGATTTTGAGACTGGAAGTTGGGTCGCTGCCAATGAAGGGAAATATCCCTTCCTTTACCTCCCAAGTTATATAATTGAAGATTTATATCACCGGTGACCAGCATTGAATTAGGCTGGTTTGAATTGGGAATCAATCCCACCACTCCATCAAACACATTGATTCTTCTATCCCTTAGCTTAAAATGTGGAGTGGCGCTTCTCAACTGAAAACCTAAATAAGGAATGGAGTCAAGCTGAAAATAGGGCGAACGGCCAATTCTTCTAACGCTACTTTCAAACTGCTTTTGAGAAAATGGCTTACCGGGAACTATGCCCGAATAGAGCTGCAGGTATTTCTGAGTAGTTTTGGTTTCCCCTTCAACTTTTAGGCTATCCCACAAAATCAAGGGGCCTTTTTCTAAATTAAAGACACCCGTCAATTGCTCTCCTTCAGCCTCGAGGCTATCTATCCTCACAGCTGCAAATGGAAACCCTTCATTTTCCAATAATTTTGCCAAGGACTCCATCCATGCATAAGGTCCCAAATAGACCTCAGATGGAGGACTCAGTTTTTCCCACCATTCATCAGGTACATTTCCTTGTTTTACCGACTTCCAACTGTACCGCTTACCGGTTTGAAGTTGGAATGTGAGGGTGTCATTTTTTTTTATTTCCTCCCAAGAAAGCATCAAATAGCCTAGGGACCTGAACTCCATAGACAAAGAATCCATTAACCGAGTAGCTCCTCCCTCTGAAGAAAACAGGCGCGACTGATCGGAGCCCCCCAGTTGCTGTTTCCAGCTTACCCTATAAAGATCTTGAGCGGGGCAATGAACTATACCCAAAAAAAACAAGGCTGAAAGGATCAAAAAACAGACTCGCAAGTGATCAGGGTTTGATTAGTTATCTTCGCAAGATAATTGATAAAACGTGGCAGGCATCTATATCCATATTCCATTTTGCAGGCAGGCTTGTCATTATTGCGACTTTCATTTTTCTACCAATCTCCAACGAATGGATGAAATGACAGAAGCATTGATCATGGAACTGGAGCTCAGAAAAGATTACCTGAAGGGTGAGGCTGTAGAAACGGTTTATTTTGGAGGGGGAACGCCTTCCCTTCTATCAATAAATCACTTGGAAAAAATACTTGGAAAAATCAACGAGCTTTTCCCAAGTCCAAAATCCGAGATCACGCTAGAAGCAAATCCTGATGACTTAGTCCCGGATAAACTGACTGCTTGGAAAAGCCTTGGAATAGATCGGCTTAGTCTGGGTATTCAGAGCTTTCATGACCAAATCCTCCAGGAATACAATCGAGCACATACCGCAAAAGAGAGCAAACAGGCCATTGAACTGGGTAGAAAAGCTGGATTTGAGAAATTTTCCATCGACTTGATTTATGGCTTTCCGCATGATAACCATAGCCTATGGAAAAGTGATCTAGCACAAGCTTTAGAACTTGACCCTGGGCATATCTCAGCCTATGCCCTGACCGTCGAACCAAAAACAGCCCTAGGGAACTGGACAAAAAAAGGCAAATTCAAACCAGCTGATGAAGATTTTGTAGCCGAGCAATTTGAATGGCTGCAGGAGCAAAGTGAACGTTCCGGCTATGTACAGTATGAAATATCCAATTTCGGCAAGCTGGGACAGTTTGCGCTGCACAATACCAACTATTGGATGGGGAGCAAATACCTAGGCATTGGCCCAAGTGCGCACTCTTTTGATGGGAATGACAGGGGGTTTAATCCTTCCTCAAATCCTGTCTACATCAAAGCGATCCACTCGGGTCAAATTCCTTTTGTGATCGAACCTTTGGATCCTACCGAACAGGTCAATGAAAAAATTCTCACCAGTCTTCGCACCATCTGGGGTCTGGATACGGATTTGATCAAAGCCCAATTTGAGGTGGATATACTAACAGAAAAAAATCGGGAAATCCTTTTCTTAACAAACCAAGGATGGCTGATCACCAAAGGCAATACCCTATCTTTAACACGGAAAGGGCAATTGCTGGCAGACAGTGTTGCGTCAGAACTTTTCTTTTGATTTCATGAAATACGATCCCCAAACAGGTAGAAAAAAAGAGGCTACGCCATTAGAATCTGCTTTCAAAGAACTGCTCAAAGCCTATCGCCTCGAAGATAAATATCGAGAAAAGCTACTCATCAGTTCCTGGGGGGAGCTAGTGGGCAAAACCATCGCTGACCGAACTGGCAACATCTACATTCGTGATAAAAAATTGTTTGTCACCATTACCTCAGGACCGATCAAAAAAGAACTTCAGCTCAGTAAATCTAAATTAATGACCTTAATTGAAGACAAAGTGGGAAAAGGTGTGGTGGATGATTTAGTATTTATTTAAGGATTTTTTGATAATTTTTAACACAGACAGCTGATAAGAGCAGGTATCAACTGACTCAGGATTAGTCTACATTATTTATTATTGCGAAAGCAATTCGATGGTAAAGCTCCCCTCAATCCATATCGGCAAACTCAGCCTTCTATTAGCCATTTTGGTATGGCTGTCGCTGCTGTTTGTAGATTTGGTGAGGATCTTTGGAATGATCAACGAACTGGATTCTGGAATTTCGGAAGAGATCACCTGGATTCTTGAAATTCTTTTCTTTTTTACCCTTTATGCCTTCTACAACTACTCGATTGGCAAAATAGCCCAGGGCGATTTTTTAAATCTCATCTGGAGAGGAGCATCCACTGGGTTGTTCGCCTCTGCCGTGGGATTGATCATTGAGTTGTTTGATTTCTCTCTGGGAGAAAGCAAAATAGGCTCGGAGCCATTTCTTCAGAACTTCTTTTATCACATCAATTTTGCCTGGACCTCTATTTTCCTGATCTCCACCGCCCTACTTTGGAAGCATCTGATTCTTTATCAAAAGAGCAAGCAAGTAGTCAAGCAATGGCAGGCATTCGAATTTGCCATGCTGGTAGCTGCTTTCTTTGTCTTTTTCAATAAAAATAATTTCGACTACAGCTTCCTCTTTGGTCTGGTGATCATGTTGATCCTTTCTATTGTCCTTTCGGGCAATCTGAAATGGATTCCTTATCTGACATTTAAGGAAAAATGGAAGTCTCTCCTTTTTCTATCCATCATTTTGCTCAGCACTGGATTCCTATTTAGAAGACTTATTTCGTATGGGACCGATGATCGATTACAGATCAATTTGACTGACAACCTTTTCTTGATGGCCCTTTTTGGGTTTATTTTCATTTATGCCTTATTCAGCTTTTTGGTCACCTTATTCAATCTCCCTACCTCTTCAGTTTTTGAACAGAAATTGACAGAGGCGATCAATTTTCAGCGACTAAGCCAGTCCATCCAACCCGAAGAAAACGAAGAACAGGTGCTGGATATCTTAATGGACTCATGCATGAGTGCCTCCTATTCTGATGGTGCCTGGCTGGAGCTCAACGAAGAAGAACACAGTCACCAGGAGCAGGTGAGATTCCTAGACCTAGAGACTAAAAAAGAAATCGCGGAATGGATCAAAAGTCAAAAAGCAGCTGAAGTGTGGGCAATCGGAGAAAAGCCCGAACAGCTAAATCCTTTAACCATCCGCCTCGATCATCCAAAATTTGAATCTGCACTGTTGGTCCCTTTAGTCATCAACAAAGCCGTCTTCGGTAGAATGGTGCTGTGCAAAGAGGTCAAAGATGGTTTCAACAAAGAAATGGTAAATATCATCAGCACATTTACCAGGCAGGCATGCATTGCTGTAGAAAACCATAGACTGCTCAACCAAGCCATCCAAAACGAACGCTACCAAGAAGAACTGAAAATCGCCCAACGAGTCCAAAAAGCCCTACTGCCTACGAGACTGGATCATCCAAAGTCGTTCGCCATTTGTGCCTATTCCAATGCAGCGGATGAAGTGGGAGGAGACTACTACGACACATTCAAACTAGATGATTCTCGCTATGTATTGATCATCGGTGACGTGTCAGGCAAGGGAACTTCAGCAGCATTTCACATGTCGCAGATGAAGGGTATTTTCCACAGTTTGATCCAACTGGGCCTAACCCCGGCAGATTTTATGATCAAGGCAAATTCAGCCTTGAGCAAATGCCTAGAAAGAAACCACTTTATCACCGCTTCGATTTTCATCATCGATCTCGAAAAACAAGAAATCTGCCATTCCCGTGCAGGTCATGTCCCCACGCTTGTGTACTCCGCTAGAGAGCAGAAATCTGAGTTTCTGATGTTTGATGGACTCGGTTTGGGAATTTTAAGAAACAAGCTTTATGAAAATCACGTACAGGAAAAAACATTCCTGTATGAACCCGGAGATATCTTGGTATTGATCACCGACGGGATAGTGGAAGCCAAAAACCAAAAAGGGCTTCAGTTTGGATTTGAAAGAGTAAAAAGTTTGGTAGAAATCAATCACTCAAAAACCCCAAAAGAAATAGAACAAGTACTAATCGATTCCCTGCACTCCTTTGTCGGGGGGGATGGAATGATTGATGATGATTACTCTTTGATGGTGGTAAAATTTGAATAGCAATAAGTTAAGTCTAAGAAAATGCTTCGTTTAGAAAAGTCAAAAGAAAACCAGTTTGATGTGCTCAGCCTCCATGGTGAAGTTGATGCGAGCAATTCTGTGATTTTGGATCAAGCGATCCAAGAGCTCTCAGAAAATGGGGCAAAGTACATTTTGGTGGACGGTCGCGAGTTAGAATATATCTCCTCCGCTGGTCTGGGAGTATTTATGTCCTACTTGGAGGATTTTTCTGAAAAGGGAATCCAACTATCCATTTTTGGACTCTCACAAAAGGTGTTTGAGGTATTTAAAATCCTCGGTTTGGACCAATTGATCCCATTATTCTCAGATAAACAAGAAGCCATAGCAGGTACTCATGAAGTCTAAGTTGAATTTATCCTGTCAAACCTCTGCACTTTCAGAGTTAAGGTCCTTTTTGCAAAGGACTCTGACAGGGTTTTCGTTGAGCGAGATTGAAAAGCACCAAATCACTTTGGCAGTAGAAGAAGTCTGTGCCAACCTCATCATTCACTCCCATGGCTGCAATCCAGAAGATGAGATTCAGCTCGAGGTCAAAAACCTCAATGAGGGATTAATTTTTGAAATTACTGATCAAGGTATTGCGTTCAATCTCTTGGAATATGATGCACCTGATCTCAAAAAAGT
>CALRRX020000153.1:0-7060 GCA_943370675.1 Reyranella massiliensis 521
ACCACCTTTGATCCAGCTTATGAAGAAAAAAGGGAAGACGGTAAAAACCATGCTTCCCTTTACAGTCTGGCTGATGCCGACTTAAGAAACGAAAATTAAGAAAATCCTGATTTCTTCTTGACTTTAAACACAGAATCTCCGTGGTTAAACTTCCTTTGAGCCCTCTTCTTTTCCCTTCGTGTCCTTCGCGGCAAAAATTCATTTGGCTAGTCTAAATCGCAAAAAATCCCCAAATTCAAAACTTTAACCCCAAAATACCATGCGTAAACTCTCCCTCCTCATTCTCACCCTATTCACCAGCTTCTCTGCTTTTTCCCAAAGCCCAATCAAAGTTGCCTTCGTCGGAAACAGCATCACCCAAGGTCCTGGCCGGGACAACCCAAATTCCTATCCCCTTCAAGTCGCCACGCTACTTGGAAGTGCCTATGAAGTCAAAAACTTCGGTGTCAGTGGACGGACTTTGCTCAAGAAAGGCGACTATCCCTACTGGAATGAACCCCAATTCCAACAGGTCAAAGACTTCCAACCCGATGTGGTCGTGATTAAACTTGGCACCAACGACTCCAAACCCCAAAACTGGGCCCATAAAGCCGATTTCGTGAAAGACTACCTCGATCTCATTGCTGAATTACGCGCGCACATGCCCAAGGACGGCAAGGTCTATGTGGTCATGCCCGTGCCTGTCACCCGAGTCAACTTCGGCATCAATCCCGACGTGATGAATAATGAACAAAGACTCATGCTGATGGAGATCATCCAAAAGTCCGGTGCGGAACTGATCGATCTCTATACTCCATTAATGGACAAACCCGAACTCTTGCCCGATGGAGTCCATCCGAACAATGAAGGTCTGAGCATCATGGCTGCCGTGGTGGCGAGAAGGATTAAGCTTTAATAGATGAAAAACCTGGCAGGTCTCGGAGACCTGCCAGGTTTAATCCAAAACTCTCTTCAATTAACTTTTGATAAATTACTTTTTCACTTCTATCTCTACTTTTCCTAAGTAATAAGGTGGAGCCTTACAGCTCAAAAAACGAGTCTCCAAGCTCAAGGGATACTGACTGCCACTCGAGGCAAGTCGAAGCATAGCGCTAGAACTTGGAGACAGACTACCTGCTACTTAGTCTTTCTGAGAATTGATCAAATACGGAGTCTTCCCGTCAGTGATGATGATTTTGGCATTCGGGGATTTGGCGAGTTCGCGGAAGGCCTCAATGCTTCGGAGCTCGATAATCTCGCGGACCAATCCTTGAGCAAGAATCTTCTGAGCTTCCCGGGTACCTTCTGCTTCGATTTTTCGGCGTTCGGCCTCTTTTCGTTCACGGTCGAGGACGTATTCCATCTGTTGGGCTTCCTGCTCGGCTGCCAGCTTTCGCTCGATAGCTCGGCTAAGTTCCTCAGGGAGTCGGATGCTCTTCATCAGCACACGCTCGATAATAAATCCCCGCTGCTTCAGCGATTCATCCATACGTGCGAGGATTTGCTGCTCGATCTGACTGCGCATACCTGAGTGCATGTCTTTGGCCATGTATTGGGCACTGATGTCAGCTGCGGCAGACCGGAATACATTCATGATCAAAACCGACTCATAGTTGAGGCCGATGTCCTCGAGGATAAAGGGCACCTTATTCCTGTCTATGCTATACAAAATGGAGATTTCAGATTCGATGGTCAGCCCTTCTTTGCTCGGGAGACTCAGCCTTACCTCTTGATTCATGGTGCGGATGGGGACTTTGAGCACCGTCGTAGTAAAGGGATTAAAGGACACTAATCCACCTTCGATTACATTTGGGTTAAGTCTTCCATACTTTCTTTTGACACCCACCTCCCCTTGTCGCACGACGGCGCAAGAGGTAAACCCGATACAGGCCACCGCCAGCAAAAACATGATTCTTTTCATAGAATTTAGGAATTGATCTGCTGAATTGAACGAGAAAATTCCTGCCCAAGGTTGGGCAAAAACAGCCAAAATGAGGCTTATCAACGAATTTATTTTCAGACCACCTTAGTCTATAAAAATCAGTAATGCTTCATATAATCCTATTTGAAAAAGGAGAATCACTTGGTGAGAGGAACAATTCATCTTTCAGATTTAGTGTCGCATAAGCTCCTTTTAAGTTCATGAGAAAACTGGGTAAAGTTTGATACTTCACTTTTATATCCCTTCCGAGTTTTAAATAGCCAAAGTATTCGAAATCAATTCACTATATTATTCCCGTAGATCTTTCTATACTCATAGTTTTCTAAGGATCGCAGCAATGGGAAGTCAATAGATTGCACAAAAGGAAAGGCAGGTCTTTGCGAAAAATCCACCACTTTGAATCTTATCAACCCCCACCAAAACAAAAAAACCACAACCCTTTCGAGCTGTGGTCCTGATTTGGGATCTATTGTTGGTTACTTTCCGGACAGGGCGTTGGCACCGGCTACGATCTCGAGGATCTCGTTGGTGATGGCCGCCTGACGGGTACGGTTGTACATCAATTTCAATTCCTTCAGCAATTCTCCCGCGTTTTCGGTCGCCTTGTCCATCGCAGTCATTCTGGCACCATGCTCAGAAGCATTGCTTTCCAAAACGGCCTTGTAAAACTGAATCTTCAAAGAGGTAGGTACCAACTCTTCGATGATGTAAGCACGGGATGGCTCTAGGATATAATCTGTTTCGGTAGCTTTCACTTCCTTGGGCTCCTGAGGCGCCATCGGCAAAAACTGCTCCGTACGCACAATCTGCGTTGCTACGTTTTTGAATTCGTTAAAGACCAAAAACACCTGATCGTAATCTCCTGCTACGTATCCGTTCATCGCAAACTCAGCTGCTTCTCGTACGGTGTCAAAAGTCAGGTTATGGAATACGCCGTAGTAGGAATCAATGATCGTGTAAGATGACTTCTTGAAGTACTCGTAAGACTTTTTACCCAAAGGCAAAATGCTGATTTCAGCACCGGCAAACTGATCTTTGATTGCCGCATTGGTTGCCTTGATGATGTTGGTATTGAAGGCACCACAAAGCCCTTTATCAGAAGTCACAGGCACCAAAAGCACCTTTTTGCCTTCGCGCTTTTGAGCATAGACAATGTCTGCCTCACCTTCACTGGCCGCAGAGACATTGTTGAGAATGGTGGTCAACTTTTGGGAATAAGGGCGCATCTGTACGATCTTGTCCTGTGCCCTTCTCAACTTGGCAGCGGAAACCATCTTCATGGCTTTCGTAATCTGCTGTGTAGAGATTACCGAGTTGATCCTTTGCTTTACTTCCTTAAGATTAGCCATCAGCGAATGCTTTGTCAGGTATAATGACCCCATCGGACCGAAGCCCAACAGGGAATGAAATCAAATTACTTTGCGTATTTAGGAGAAAGTTCGGCAGCTGCAGTAGCCAAAATCTTACCTGCACCGTCGATGTCTCCTTTGAGAATCAACTGCAATGCTTCAGGATAAGAGGCATCCAACAGGGTGTAGAATTCTTTCTCGAATGCTCTCGCCTTTTCTACAGGTACGCTGTCCATCAAACCTCTGGTAGAAGCATAGATGATCGCTACCTGATGCGCTACTGATACCGGAGAGTACTGAGGCTGCTTCAGGATTTCCTGGTTACGACGACCTCTTTCGATGGTACGCTTGGTAGAAGCATCAAGGTCGGAGCCGAATTTGGCAAAGGCTTCCAACTCACGGAACTGCGCTTGGTCAAGCTTCAAGGTACCTGCTACTTTCTTCATGGATTTGATCTGCGCATTACCACCTACTCGGGATACGGAGATACCCACGTTGATCGCAGGACGGATACCGGAGTTGAAAAGGTTAGTCTCCAAGAAGATCTGACCGTCGGTAATAGAGATTACGTTTGTCGGGATATAAGCAGATACGTCGCCCGCCTGTGTTTCGATGATTGGAAGAGCGGTCAAAGAACCACCACCTTTCACCAAAGGACGGATAGACTCAGGAAGATCATTCATCTGCTGCGCGATAGCATCAGACTTATTGATTTTAGCAGCTCTTTCTAACAATCTTGAGTGTAGATAGAATACGTCACCTGGATACGCTTCACGTCCCGGAGGTCTTCTCAATAGTAGAGAAACTTCACGGTAAGCTACTGCCTGCTTGGAAAGGTCATCATATACTACCAAGGCAGGACGTCCGGTATCACGGAAGAACTCACCGATCGCTGCACCGGTAAATGGTGCGAAGAACTGCATCGGTGCAGGTTCGGAAGCAGGAGCAGCTACAACTACTGTGTATGGAAGGGCACCGCCTTTTTCCAAGGCAGCTACTACACCCGCTACAGTAGAAGCTTTCTGGCCTACGGCTACATAGATACAGAATACAGGTTCTCCTCTTTGGTAGAATTCTTTTTGGTTCAAGATGGTATCGATTACCACGGCAGTCTTACCTGTCTGACGATCACCAATCACCAATTCACGCTGACCTCTACCGATTGGAATCATCGCGTCAATAGACTTGATACCCGTCTGAAGAGGTTCGGTTACCGGCTGACGGTAGATTACACCAGGAGCCTTACGCTCCAATGGCATCTCGTACAGGTTGCCTGTGATCGGACCTTTACCATCGATAGGATTACCTAAGGTATCCACAACACGACCAAGCATACCTTCACCCGCCTGGATGGAAGCGATTTTCTTGGTACGCTTTACGGTATCTCCTTCTTTGATTTCTTTGGAGTCACCAAAAAGTACGGCACCTACGTTGTCCTCTTCGAGGTTAAGCACCATGGCCTTGAGACCATTGTCAAACTCCAGCAATTCACCAGCCTGAGCCTTGGAAAGTCCATAGATACGGGCTACACCGTCACCCACTTGGAGGACTGTACCCACTTCTTCTAGTTCGGCTTCGGTTCTGGCACCGGAGAGTTGTTCTCTCAAGATGGCCGAAACTTCATCAGGTCTTACTTCTGCCATGATATGATACGATTAGATATATTCGTTAAAACTGTTTTTCGTAATGATTTTGAGAAAACTGAACACGAAGTGCATTCAATTTGCTGCTGAGAGACTCGTCTAGCTGACGGTCGTTTACCTTTAGAATGAAACCACCGATCAGGTCAGCATTGATTTTCTCTACTAATTGCACGGATTTCATTCCGCTGATTTGCTTCACCACTTCTACCAACTGCGTGCGCTGTTCATCAGTAAGGGTAGTGGTAGTCGTAACTTCAGCTACCTGAATGGATTTATAGAGATTGTATTGTGCTACAAATTCTCTTGCGATATCCACGAGGATGTTCTCTCTGTTTTTGCGAGAAACAATCTCGAAAAACGGAATGGTGAGTGCTGAGGATTTTTTTGAAAAAAGCGCTTTGAGCACTTTTAGCTTTTTATCGGAAGTCAATACAGGATTGCTAAGCGCAAGACCCAATTCCCGATTAGACTTAGCCATCAAGGCCAAGGAATTGAAATCCTCAAATACTTCCTCCAGTAGTCCTTTCTCTATGGACAGATCCAAAATAGATTTGGCATATCGGGATGCTACTCTATGATTTGACATGGAGGCAGTTTAGTTAAGCTTAAGGTCTTTGATGAATTCGTCAACCAAAGCAGACTGTGCCTTGTCTTCGGTCAAGTTTTTTCGGAGCAATTTCTCTGTTACTTCCAACGTCAACATGGCCACCTGATTTTTCACCTCTGTCAAGGCTGCCTTCTTTTCGGTTTCAATCACCGCTTTGGCATTTTCGATCATGATCGCACCCTGCTTACCAGCTTCGGTTTTTGCGTCCTCGATCATTTTTGCGGAGGCTTCTTGAGCTTTTCTCAAAATGGTATCTCTTTCGATTCTAGCTTCCTGAAGCAATTTCTCATTTTCAGCTTTCAGATTTGCCATCTCATTACGTGCTTGCTCTGCAGCTTTCAACGCATTGTCGATGCTAGCTTCGCGCTCTGCTAATGAAGCCAAAATAGGCTTCCAAGCAAACTTGATAAGGATAAACAACAAGGCTAAGAAGCCGAAAAGCTGCCAGAAGACAAGACCGGCACTAGGTATAATCAGATCCATGGTAGGGAGGATTAATTTCGTTTTTGTTCAAAAGGAAGGGATTGGCCTAGCGCCAATCCCCGTTCATTTGTTCTTAGAAGGTAAGACCACCTGCATTCAATGCAATAAGTAGACAAACTACTACTGCAAACAGGGAAACTACCTCAATCAAAGCTGCAATGATCAACATGGCAGTCTGAACCTTACCAGCAGCCTCAGGCTGACGAGCAATAGATTCCATTGCCTGGCCACCGATACGACCGATACCAAGACCTGCGCCAATCGCAACAATTCCTGCACCGATACCAGCACCCATAAGAGCCAATCCAGCAGACAACAAGATAGAAGTTAACATAAACGTTAGATTTATAAATTGAACAAAGAAATTTCTAATTAATGGTGATCGTCGTCGTGGTGATGTTCAGCCACAGCACCGCCGATGTACATCGCTGTAAACAGCGTAAACACATAGGCCTGAATCGTGGCTACCAACAATTCGATCATATTGATAAAGGTCACCATCAGTGTGGATACCACCCCGATCGCGTAAGATTCGAAAATGAAGACTAGAGAAATGAAGGCCAAGATCACGATGTGACCCGCTGTAATCGCCACAAAGAGACGAACCATCAAGGCAAATGGCTTAGTAAACAAACCGATGAACTCGACCACCACGATGATAGGCAACAAGGCCACAGGCACACCTGGAGTAGCAAACACGTGCTTCCAGTAATCCTTATTTCCGTTTACATTGACAATGATGAAGGTCAACATCGCCAAAGTGAACGTCACTGCAATATTTCCCGTCAAGTTGGCTGCACCTGGAAGTAGGCCCAAGAGGTTACCAATCCAGATAAAGAAGAATAAAGTCAGCAAATACGGAACAAACTTCATGTATTTAGGTCCGATCGCTTTGTGAGCGATTTCATCTCTGACGAAAATCACAATTGGCTCTACCAAAGATGCTGCACCTTTTGGAGCTACTGAACCATGCTTCTTGTAGTGACCTGCTGCAGAAAGCGCCATATACAGCACAAGTGCGATCACGATGAGCATCATCGCTACGTTTTTGGTCAGG
>CALRRX020000154.1:0-7060 GCA_943370675.1 Reyranella massiliensis 521
CGCTTGGAATGGGCCGCTCAGGCCGCTCAATAGCATCCAACTTGGCATCTGCCACATCATTAAAAGCCACTCCACCAGCATACAAGCCAATTGTGCTCAAGGAAAGCCAGAGTAGGTTCCACCAAAATTGCTGATCGCCATAGACCCAATTGGTAGCCATGTAATCCCACGCTCCAGCAATGGCAAAACCCGCCCAGATATCTGCGATCGCAGTGATCACATTAGCAGGGCGGGTCAGTTGGAGGTAAGCGAAAAGGCTTGTATTTCTCATGGATTAATTTTCTACCCGATCGGCAGGACCCTCGACGCGAGGCACCTGACCTCCACGAAGTACGGAATTTCCTCCCAATTTTTTGGTCTGATCAATTGGTGGCGCTTTGAGCCAATCGTCCTCGTGCATTTGACCACTTAAGCCAAAAACAGTCAAGGCATTTTGATAGGTTGTGAGGCGGACATGCTCTTCAGGAATTCCCATTTTACGCATCAGCGCAGCTGTCTTTGGCACAGCAATCGGGTCAGAAATGCCCCAATCAGCCGCCGAATTCACAATAATCCGTTCGGGTCCATACTGCTTGACGATCTCGACCATCCGCTCAGAACCCATTTTGGTATGTGGATAAATGGTAAAAGCAGCCCAGAATCCGCGATCCAGCACCTCTTTCACCGTTTCTTCATTGTTGTGATCCACCACGACCCAGCCTGGATCCATGCCATGCTCTTCAGCCACATCCATGGAGCGGGTTGTTCCTTTCTTTTTATCCCGGTGAGGCGTGTGGATAAGTACGGGCAAGTTCACATCCTTCGCCAATTCAAGTTGAAGGCGATAGAAACGATCTTCCGCTTCGGTTTGGTCATCGTAGCCGATCTCGCCGATAGCTACGACGCCTTCTTTTCCTGCATAAAGCGGAAGTAATTCCATCACCTGCTCTGCCAAAGGCACATTGTTGGCTTCTTTGGAGTTCAGGCCCATCGTGCAGTAGTGCACAATCCCAAACTGACTTGCGCGAAAGCGCTCCCAGCCAACGAGGGTTGAAAAATAGTCTTTGAAAGAACCCACCTCAGTCCTAGGCTGCCCCAGCCAAAAGGCGGGTTCGATAGTGGCTACAACACCGGCTTTTCGCATGGCTTCATAGTCATCTGTGGTACGTGAGACGAGGTGAATATGGGGATCAATGTACATTTCCTTGCTCATGGCTTTGGGGGAATAAGTTTTTTAAAATTAAACGAATTTGGCCTGATCAGGCTTTTTTGTCCTGAAAATCCTTTCCGATTTTCTCCCAGTAGATTTCTCCGTATTCGATAGCAGAGACGGTTTCGGTAAAGGACTTAAGCAGGTCTTTGGCTGGCGCAAAGTCAGATTGATAGGCCGCCAACACTCCGGCTTCCGCTTCAAGTTCGTCTTCGGAAAAGACTACTTTTTTCAGATCCTCGAGCAAATCCTCGTTGACAAAAGGAACTACCAATCGCCACAATTCTGGCATGACGGGTCGACCGGCTGCCCAGCGTTCGTGGGCAAAATCAGAAGCAATTTCCGCCAAAGCCCTATTTCTCCGTTCATCCAAGTGCTGAATCCGATAAATCGGACGCTGCATAAAGATGGACTTCAGCACCAGCTGATTCCAGTTTGCTTCAGGAAAATGGGCGGCAGGATAGGGGTTGTTCAATGCGATGGCATCAAAGATCAGCGTCATATTGGTTCGGCAACCGTCAATGGCCCGAGTCAACAAGTCCTCCGAATAAGGCATCACGGGCAAGGCTGCGTACAGCGCCTGCTGCTCATGCATGTCGCCAGTTTCGAAAAGCTGATGGACGGCTTTCAGCCAAGCCTCTTTTCCAGGTGCATAGCTCAGTAACAGATACGTTCTTGCTGTCTGCAATAGATCCCAATGGCCAGGGTCAAAGCCAGTAACTAAAGCGGCGGCATCCTTTTTCTCCGAATCGGTTAATTGAAGGTTATCCTTTTTGAAAAACCGTGAGGCTTGGGAAAAAGCCAAGAAAAACTTGGTCGGATTAGAATCTGAATTAAATTTTTGCTTTTGGGAGTTTAGCCAATCAAGCGCTTTAGTTTCAGCTCTTGAAGCCAAGATCGCTTGAAAAAAAGCCAGTAAGTCAGTTTGGGTTTGCATAACATTCTCCGGGTTTGAAGCGGAGTTAAAGTAAGTCCAAAAGCCTCAGAAAAGCCAAGAGAAATTTGGTGAAAGGAAGGAAAAAGAGCGTTTCCTGATAAAAATCACCAGAGTAAGCTCGTGATGCATATCTTCAATTTTACACCCACCAAAGAAGAAAGATGGATTTATTTATAAATTCAAAAGCAACAAGAAACTAGCAATGAAATCTAACCTTCAAAAGATGCTGGATGGTGAGGTGTATGACTCACGAGATCCCGAACTCCTTGAGCTTTACCATCGCGCCCGAGGCTTGATTTTAGCTTACAACACTTGCGATAGTCGGGATTTGGAGCGGAGAAATGAGCTGATAAATCAGCTTTTGGGAAAAGTGGAAAAAGGCGTTTGGATCGAAACTCCCTTCTTCTGCGACTATGGGGTAAACATCGAAATCGGAGAAAACACCTTTGTGAACACCAATTGCATGTTTCTTGACGATAACAAAATCAAAATTGGAAAAAATGGCCTCATCGCTCCTTACGTCCAGATTTATACCGCTACTCATCCATTGAAAGCTTCTGAACGGATCTACCAAGACGGCGACAGCACCCGTTACCACACCTCTACCAAACCCGTAACTATTGGCGACAATGTCTGGATTGGAGGAAATTCGGTGATTTTTCCAGGAGTCACCATTGGTAATAATGTAACCATCGGTGCGGGTTCTGTGGTGACCAAGGACATTCCGGATGAGGTATTGGCTTTTGGAAATCCTTGTCAGGTGGTGAGGAAGCTTTAATTTTTCTCCAAAAAACAAAAGCCTTTGATTGGCTTTTAGATTAATTTTTTAATTTAGTCACTACGTTATGGATACAAAAACGCGACTCTTGAATTTTATTATTGATTCACTCTTTTATCTTTTTACTATCACTGCAATAGTTTTTTTCACTCAGGAATTGATTCCAAAAGATAATGCAAGAATCATTTTCATTATAGGATACTTCGCTTACTTCTTTGTTTTTGAATTAGCCTTTGGCAAAACAGTCGGCAAGATGATTACAAAAACAAGGGTGGTATCAGAGCATGGAAAAGCAAAACCGACAGTTGTACAAATTCTAACCCGCACCTTAATACGGGTTATCCCTATTTATTTCCTTTCCCATTTATTCATCGGAAAAGGCCTTCATGATTATTTTTCCAAAACCATATTAATTAAATCCTAATCCAACTAGCTATGAAAAAAGCTTTAAAATTCCTCTCGATCGGTTTATTGGTCGTATCTATGTCCAGCTGTGCCACTATTTTCGGCGGACCCGTTACTGAATATCAAAGAACTAAACCAGGACCAGGTGAACCTCAAAGAAAAGTCAGAGTCGGTGCTTTGATTGCAGACATCATTTTATTCTGGCCTGCCACGATTGTAGACTTTGCCACTGGGGCAATCTACAAGCCAGAAGGTAAATAATCCTTTAAAACCAGCCGATTGGCTGGTTTTTTTCTTTCACTTCCACGGACGGTTAAAGGAAACCTAGCCTATAAACATATTTTTAAATCCTAAACGAATCTCCAATGAACAAACTCTACCGCTATGGCCTCGGGTTGCTTCTCTTGATCTCGGTCAAAGCACAAGCCCAAACCCCAGTCATCGATGCCATCATCAAAGAGGCAAATGAAAATTCCCAATTGAAATCGCTTGCTCATGAACTCCTCGACGGGATAGGTCCAAGACTCGTGGGTACCCCTCAAATGCAACAGGCCCATGATTGGACAGTGAAGCAATACGAAACATGGGGCATCCAAGCCAAAAATGAAAAATGGGGAGAATGGAGAGGCTGGGAACGAGGAACCACGCATATTGATATGGTCGAGCCTTGGGTGAGAACCTTGGCCGGAACTCAGCTTTCCTGGAGTCCAGCATCTCCTGCAGGAGGCCATACTGCTGAGGTGATCGTTTTACCTGATTTGGCAGACTCAGTGGCTTTCCAAAAGTGGCTCCCGTCTGTGAAAGGCAAGTACGTCATGATCTCTGCTCCACAGCTCACCGGCAGACCGGATGACAACTGGGAAAAATGGGCCACTGATCCTTCATTCGAAGCCATAAAAAAGGAAAGGGATGCTTTAGAGAAAGCTTGGCTGGATCGCACACAAAAGACCGGTAAAAATCGTACTTCACTTCCTATTGCATTGGAAAATGCCGGCGCAGTCGGCGTGATCACTTCCTATTGGTCCAAGGCTCTGGGCGCTAATAAAATCTTCTCTGCCTCTACCAGACAAGTCCCCACGGTAGATCTTTCCATAGAAGATTATGGGATGCTTTTTCGTTTGGTGGAAAGCGGCAAAAAACCAAAAATCCATATCAATGCCCAGTCTAAAGAAACCGGATTGCAGCCCACTTTTAACACCATTGCTGAAATCAAAGGAACCGAAAAACCTGAGGAATATGTAATGCTTTCCGCACACTTGGATTCTTGGCAGGGCGGCACAGGAGCTACAGACAACGGTAGCGGTACCATCCTGATGATGGAGGTGATGCGCATCCTGAAAAAAGTGTACCCAAATCCCAAGCGAACCATCTTAGTGGGCCACTGGGGATCTGAAGAGCAGGGACTCAACGGTTCACGAGCTTTTGTAGAAGACCATCCCGAAATGCTGGAAAAAATCCAGGTGCTGTTCAATCAAGACAATGGAACCGGCCGAATTGCAAATATCTCGGGTCAAGGTTTCGTAGATAGCTATGAGTACCTCGGTCGCTGGCTCACCAAAGTGCCAAGAGAAATCACAAGAGACATCGAGACTTCTTTCCCTGGTAATCCGGGTTCGGGTGGGACAGATCACGTTTCCTTCGTAGCGGCAGGAGTACCAGCATTTAACCTCAGCTCTCTAGCCTGGGACTATGGCACCATCACTTGGCATACCAACTTGGATACCTATGACAAATTGGTCTTCGAGGACATAAAAAATAACGCCATCCTAACAGCGATCATGGTCTACATGGCTTGCGAAGAGGAAAACATGGTGTCCAAAAAAATGAGAATTCCAGTTGATTTCCGCACCGGTGAACCTACCGAATGGCCAAGCAAGAGATCTCCGACCCGAAAAGGTGGAATTCTGTTTCAACGCATCGCGAGATAACGCGATCGTTAGGATTATTCCCACCTGCTGAGTTAATACTAAGTGGATGGTATAAAACTTAAAGTTTGCCAAACTGAGCGGAGTCGAAATATATTCCAGAACTCTGGAAATAGCCTTCGACTTCGCTCAGGCGGACTTTTAAAACGTTGTTAATTGATTTAAAGACACACCTATTTTTTCTCTAAAAGCGAGCTGCCATCCCAATTTTTTCCTTGTGCTTCGGGAACAGGTATTCCCAAAAAGTCAACCAAACTGGGCATAATATCCACCATTGCTGCTTTTCCGGAACGAAAGCGATTAGTAAGGTTTTTGGCATTCGTCACCATCCAGATTTCGCGTTCAGAGTCGCTTTGACCTCCATGGTCTTTGAAATCAGGGGCTTTTCTCCCGTGATCGGTAGTGATCCAGATGAGCCATTCCTCACCGTATTTCTCTTCCCGAAACCGAATCGCTTCCCAAATCCTACCAACTTGCTCATCAGCCAATTCTATTGCCGAGGTCAATTGAGGGCTTTTGCTAAATCGGTGACCTATGTCATCTGTGAATTCCAAATAGACCCATGACAAATCGGGAGCTTGGGTTTTCAGAATATGAGCGGCTTCGAAAGAAACTAGGTTATCGATTTTTCGGATGTAATCCTTATCTAAATCATGTGGATAAGTGAGCGTGTCTTTCTCGAAACCATCAAAAACGAAGTCCAATTTCAAGTTTCCAGTCTCACTTAATCCATCGCCCAAAAGTTTGGTACGGTTATCTTCCCAAGTTGAAAAAATCGCCAGTTTGGATTCAGGCTTTGCTTCCCGCATTAGTCTGAAAATCGTCCAGTACGAATAATTGGGAGCGGCGATGTCATTGTCCCAAACATTGTGCTTGTTGGCCCAAGTGCTGGTAAGAAGGGAATTGTACCCCACCGCGGAAATAGTTGGTGTTTCAGATAGTCCTCCTTTTTCTCCTCCGGTGTAAGCTCTCGCATAACCGCCGATAGAGGCTATCTCATCCAAATTGGGAGTAAAAGTACCTTCCAATTCTTTAGCAGGAATGCCATCCAGAATGATAAATACCGCCTTTTTCTCCTGAGCAAAAATGGAAAAGCTGAAAAGATTGAAAACAACCATCAACCAAACGCCAATTCGAATCTTCATATCTATCTGAATTACCTGTTGGAAATAAAAGGGAATTTGTACCTTTTACCAAACACCAACCCGATGAAAAAGATCTTTCTTGCGCTCTCCTTCATTTTACTGATTAGTCAACTTAAGGCCCAGTCTGTGGCGGATTACATCTCAGCGCCATTTCCAACCTACATGACTGCAGCGCCCGATGGAAAAGCAGTCGCCTGGGTGTTCAATGACAAAGGGGAACGGAATGTTTTTTACGCAAAAGCTCCGGACTATACAGCCAAAAAACTGACCGATTACAAAGGAGATATTGGAGTGGATCTAGGACCGGTTGTATTTTCTCCTGATGGAAAAAGCATTCTTTTCGTGCGGGGAAATGGACGAAACTCAGCCGGACAACCAGCAAATCCTGCACAATTGCAGGAAAACACCGATAAAAAAATCTACAGTCTGGATATCGAATCGGGAAAAAGCAGATGGTTTTCACCCGGGACTTCCCCCGTTTTCAGCCCAAATGGAGAACAAGTCGCTTACCTGATTGGTGGATCGGTCTACCTAAAAGCAGCCAATGACACAACCGATTCGGTAAAACAACTTTTCACAGGGAGAGGAAGTGCTTTCATGCTTTCTTTTTCTCCCGATGGAAAACACCTAGCCTTTGTATCCGGCCGCGCGGATCATTCATTTGTGGGGATTTGGGATTTG
>CALRRX020000155.1:0-7047 GCA_943370675.1 Reyranella massiliensis 521
CATCCACCATGCAGACAAAGAAGGTTATGAACCCGACCAGTTTGGGAAACTGATCATCAAGTATTCCCAGGTACTGCACGACATGCCTTCGCATCTGACGATTCACGCCTGCGGGATTCTGATTTCCCACAAGTCCATCCACTACTACACAGCGACGGATATGCCTCCGAAGGGCTTTCCGCTGGCGCACATCGACATGCACACGGCCGAGGACATCGGACTGCACAAGTTTGACATCCTGAGTCAGCGGGGACTGGGCCACATCAAATCCAGTCTGGAGATCATCTACCAAAATCAAGGTGTGCAGGTGAATATCCGCGAAGTGGAAAAATTCAAAAAAGACCCCAAAATCAAGGAACACCTTCGGACCGGCCACACCATCGGGGCCTTCTACGTGGAGTCGCCCGCCATGCGTATGCTATTGGCCAAGATGAAAGCCGACACCTATTTGGAACTCGTGGCAGCCAGCTCCATTATCCGTCCAGGAGTAGCAAGGTCTGGAATGATGCGGGAATACATCCTGCGACATATCAGTGAAGACCGCCGAAATCATGCACATCCCGTAATGGCGGAGATCATGCCTGAGACCTATGGAATCATGGTCTATCAGGAGGATGTGATCAAGGTAGCGCACTATTTCGCAGGATTGAGTCTGGCTGAGGCGGATGTGTTGCGTCGAGGCATGAGCGGAAAGTCCCGGTCCAAGGATGAATTTCTGCGGGTGAAGGATAAGTTTTTCGAAAACTGTAAAAAGCTGGGGAGGGAGGATAAAGTCGCAGCCGAAGTATGGCATCAGATCGAAAGCTTTGCGGGATACTCCTTTGCCAAGGGACACTCGGCTTCTTTTGCAGTGGAAAGCTATCAAAGCCTGTATCTGAAAGCCTACTTCCCGCTGGAATTTATGGTCGGGGTGATCAACAACTTTGGGGGATTTTACCATACCGAATTCTACGTTCACGAGCTCCGGATGAACGGGGCAGACATCCAAGCTCCTCATCTGAACGAGAGCGAATACCTGACCCGAATCATTGGAAAAACTGTTTTCTTGGGCTTTATCCACATGAAATATTTGGAAAAAGCTACCGTGGAAAAGATCCTCACCGAGCGAAGAACGAATGGCCCCTTTCTGGGTTTGACGGACTTTGTGGCCCGGGTAGAAATCGGACTAGAGCAGCTGCTGATTTTGATCCGAATGACTTGCTTCAGGTTTACGGGCAAGACCAAGCAGGAACTCCTCTGGGAGGCACATTTCCTCCAAAACAAGCGAAAGGCGGTCGTGAGCACGAATGAGCTTTTCCGATCGGCTGCTGCTGAGATCAGCTTTGGCAGAAAGCCGCCGGAAGTCCCTGACCTTGACGAGACGGATATCCGGCAGGACGTCCTCGATCAGATCGATATCCTGGAGTTTCCGCTCGACTCGCCTTTTCACCTAGTCAAAGACCAAAGCTTAAAAGGCATCAAAGCTCGGGAAATGACTCAGTACTTGGGAAAACACGTGACTATCCTCGGCTATTTGGTCACGGTCAAATACACCCGCACGATAAAGGGTGACGTGATGAACTTCGGAACCTTTCTAGATCGAGAAGGAGACTGGATCGATACGGTGCATTTCCCGCCGGTAGTAAAAAAATATCCTTTCAAAGGCCGTGCGATCTACCGGATCGAAGGAAAGGTGACCGAGGAATTCGGATTCTACTCCATCGAAGTGGACAAACTGGAGCGGATGGCGTATTGGAATGCGGGGGATTAAGTTTGTTTCGCCACGAAGAACACGAAGGATAAAGGAGAGGACTCAATGATTTTTGAACAGAAAGTCGTCAAAGGGAAAAAGGGAGCTTACAAAGGGTTTATTACTTGTAGGTTTATAACCACATAGAGAAACAGGTTTTCAATGTCAAAGACTATTTATTTCTATGTGCCTAATGTGGTTTAAAAAAGTTGACCTGTTTCTCCAGTGGCAGTTGGTCTAAGAAAAACTCCTTTTCTAATCCTTAGAACTAATAAAAAAATAAGAAAAAATGATCACCACTGGACAAATTACGTTATCTTAGAAGACAAATTACGGAAAATCGTCATGGCTAAGAAAATCCTAAAAGTAAGCGAGCCAGCAGCAGCCCTTTACCAAAAAGCAAAAATAAGCGTGGAAGACATTCTCCGCTTGGATTTGGCCGACTTGGATGAGCCATTATCCCGGTTGGACACCTTCCGTAACGGTCTTGACAAAAACGCATTCGAAAGCTTTAAAGCACTCTCAGGCCTTGACTATGAGACCTTAGCCGATGCCTTAGGAGTCTCTGCCAAGACCCTGCAGCGCAAGGAGGTATTTGACACAGGCCAATCCGAGAAACTCTATCAGTTGTCAGAGCTGTATGCAATTGGTATCAATTATTTCGGTAGAGAAGGTTTTCGAAGATGGATGGAGCGGCCACTTTTTACTCTAGGTCATCGTGTCCCGCTAGATTTGATCGATGTATCTGAAGGAATATCTCTCCTTAAGACCGAGATTATGAGGCTCCAGCACGGGATCGCAGTCTGATTAATGAAAGCCTATCGAATAGCGCTCACCCCGTTTTGCGACACCAGCGGAGAAGGCGCCAAGCTGTACGGCGGACGATGGAATTCCCCCGGAATCCCCGCTGTATACGCCAGTTCGAGTCTGTCGGCTTGTCTCCTCGAAAGGCTTACCATCGATCCGGAATTGCTTTCAGCAGAGCGGTATTTGCTTTACTCTGTGATGGAATTTACGGTACCTGACGAATTGATTTTTTATCCAAATCAAGCGGATTTACCACTCGATTGGGATCATATCCCAGCCATCAGGGCCTCGATGGAGTATGGCAGTAACTTATTGAAATCGGGAATCACTTGTTTTGGAGTACCTTCAGTGGTGGATAGAAGTTCAATCAACTTTGTTCTTAATCCCTATTCTGAATTTTTTCAAAAAGTAGAGGTAAAAACCTATCCACTCACGCTAGACAGAAGACTGGTCAGATAAGAAGTTGTCGCTCCTTTCAAGGAAAACTTTGCTTTCTAATCTTACCCCAAGATTCTTTCATTCAGCGATTTGCATTTTTTCCAATTTGATCTAATTTCATCTCAAATCGCCAACCCCATGAAAATCCTTCAGACAGCTCTTATCCTTATTTTCACCCTTCTGATTGTACCCATTTTTACTTACTTGTTTGGGATTCCGTTAGGCGAACGAGAGTGGGAAGCATTGGGAGTGTTGATGAAAATATGCGGATTTTCGATCGCCTATTGCTTCCTGATAGGCGAACTCACGCACAATAACAGCCAAGTCGATAAATACTGGAGTATCCTGCCCATCATCTACGCTTGGGTGATGGCCTACTACGGAGAGTTCAGCCCAAGAATGATCTTAATGGCGCTTTTGGTGACAGCATGGGGTACGAGACTCACCTACAATTTTGCCAGAAAAGGTGCCTATCGGCTGAAATTCTGGGAAGGCGAAGAAGACTACCGATGGGAGATTTTGAGGAAAAAGCCAGAGTTTCAGCCAAGCTGGAAATGGACGCTATTCAACCTATTTTTTATCTCAGGGTATCAAAATGTATTGATCCTTCTTTTCACCCTTCCAATGCTGGTGACGATGCAGTTTGATGGAATTCCGCTTGGAGTTTGGGATTTGGTGGTCTCAGCAGGGGTGTTGTTCTTTTTGGTATTGGAAACGGTGGCAGATGAGCAGCACTGGAAGTTCCAAAGCGAAAAATGGAGATTGATCCGAGAAGGAAAATTACTCTATGGAGACTTTGCCAAAGGATTTTTGGACAAAGGACTTTGGGCGATATCACGACATCCCAACTACTTGGGTGAGCAAGGAATCTGGGTATGTTTTTACTTTTTCTCCGTGGTAGTATCCGGTCAATGGCTCAATTGGTCAATAGTTGGAGCCATGCTTTTGTTGATTCTCTTCCAAGGCAGCTCCAATTTCAGTGAGGAGATCAGCGCTAATAAGTACCCCGAATACAAAAAATACCAGTCAAGAGTGCCTCGATTTATCCCCGGCACCAAGGGTGAACCCCAACCTGAACCTGCACCAACTGCTTGATCAAGGTTTAAGCGGAGTTAAAATCAAACCTTTAAACTCCACTTCTGCCCCTTCTGCTTGAAGAGCAATTTGTCCTTTTTGAGAAGTAGCTCCGTAACCGTCATTAACCAAAACACCGTTTACCCAAACGGTGATTCGATCGGCTTCACATTTGATTTTCATATGATTCCATTCTCCTAGGGGCTTTTCAGAATCATCGGTCAGGTTGAGAATTCTTCGTTCTTTCCCTTCGGAAACTCCCCAATTTTCCTTTGGGCCGCGTCTTTTCTCCATATTCTCAACTTGAATATCTTCCTGAATACACCAAAAGTCGCCGGCATTGCTGTGCATCATTTGAACTTCGATGGATTTGGGAAACATCCCATAAAGGGCCCTCGGAGAAGATGCATGCACCAAAACCCCACAATTGCCTGGTTTCCCAGCAAATCGATACTCAAACTCTAAGGTGTAATTCTCATAACTTTTCTCCGAAATCAGATGTCCTCCCGGCGTACCCAAACTCACCAAAAGGCCTTCTCGAACAATAAAAGGCCTTCTCAAGCTGCTGTCTTTTTGCAAATCTGGAACATCCATGTACCAGCCTGAAAGACTTTTGCCGTCAAACAATGAAACTTGTCCTTTGACCAAAACGAAGGGGAAAAGGAAGAGAAATGCTAGCGCTAGGGATTTTTTCATTAGGGTGACTTTTTATGGGAATATCCAAAAAATTACCCAAAGGCAAAACCTCTAGTTATTTGAGAGGCTAGGCTTGGTGTACAAGGGAGAAAGAAAAGATAAAAAAAATCAGTCTTCAAAAACTCTTGGTTTAAGGAGTCGACTCCTTTCCCTTTGGGATTGAATTGAAAAAAGAACGTGTCTAAAAAATCACCCTTGTCAATAAATTCTTTGCAACCTTAACGTTGAGATGAATATAGGCTACAAAAAGAAAGAGGCTCCAATTTTGAAATTTGGAGCCCCGTTTTTGTTTAGGGTTTTCTGAGTATTTAGAAGAGCGATCTTCAGATTTTTTGCAGATTTTACTAAAAACAGATCAAGAGTGCCAATCTTAGTAAAATCTGCAAAAAACAGTTTAAAAGGAGTACGTGCCATCAGCCTTTCGGCAGGATTCTAACACCTTTTGCTGAAAGAGTTTGTCATTTTTCAGGATGTCATAAAACTCATTGATAAAGTTAGTGACCCATTTGGCATCAGTTTCTGAGTAGTACTGCTTGTTTTGCTCAATCGTTTGGAAAATATCACCCTCCTTAGCCAAAAACTCTTTTCTAATCGTCTGTACAAGTGCTGGATCTCTGCAAAATCCACGAAACATCCGATCTGTAATCTTTTCAATCCCTACTGCGGAGTTCACCTGACCGTAAGGCGGGTTGACCAACCCTGTCATGTCAAAGTCATAGGCCAAAGGGATAATTGTTTTTTCACCGATCACCATTGCCTTTTGATTATGCTGGTACAATCCTGACCAATCCGTATTCCCAATCATCATCTGAAACAAATCATGCCGGACGGTAGCTGAATCTTCCATGATGCTTGGAGGAATCTTCTTAGTCAGGATTTCTCCATCAAACCGCTTGGCAACCTCATCATCATCTTCAATTAGAATTCCCAGTAGGACGACCGGTTCGGCTTTTTTGTCGTCAAGATTAGTGAATTCTACTTTGACCAACCTTGTATCAAAGGTGTAAGGAGTCACCTGTTCAAAAAGCTGATATGCCAAGTATTCTTTGCCCAAAAAGCTATCTGCAAATTTTGATTTACTGCAAGGCAAAACCAGCTTCAAACTTCTATTTCCCTGAAAAATCGTCCCTTTAGCTTCATCCTTCTTCAACTTGATTCGCATAGGTGGGTAAAAGCAGTTGGCCAACCTGAAATTTCCCCGAGTCCGGATCTCAAAAGGAAATGTTTCCCAACTACCAGATGAAGTTTGCACGGAAATCTCAGAATCCATGTAGGTGGAGTCGTTGGTTTTAGACTTAATTTCTTTGATCGAAAAACTCATCTTCATGGAGATCGGGGCTTCAGAATCAAAAAGCTTTTCGATTTCTTGAGATACCCCAATCGACCAAGTGGAGAATAGAAATAGAATTGAAAGTAAAATTGACTTTCTCATAAGGCTTGCTGTTTAAAATTTCAATTTTTATAAAAAACGCTACTCAGAAAAGGAGTTAAGAGCCATTTTAACTAAAAAGAGGCTCCAAACACGGCTCACTCTCGGTGATAATTTAATCTTAAAATCGAGGAAATAGAAGTCAATCGACAATAAATCGATCCGTCATGCTTTTGGTCTGGCTTCCCAAATCCTCATAAATAGCATGTGCGCCATTCTCCGTGCATGCTCTTTGGCATATTCTGCCACTTCGCCTTCATAATACTGATCAATCGTACCAAACCACAGTTCTAACCAATTCCCAAAATGTACCTGATCGATGGAATAATCGACCTTGGCATCTACTTCACGATGAACTTTGGTAGGATTGAATTTACCCGAACCAGGACCAGTCTGCAACAGAATCATTTCCCAAAAATCAGACAAGTGAACCAAATGAACTTCCCAATCCTGAACAATCTCATTGAATACAGGCCCTAGAAGTTCATGATCCCTAACTTGCTCGTAAAACCTACGAACCAGAAAATCAACATCATCCCGATAGGCAATTGGTTTTGGAGTCATTTCAAAACAGGGTTAAGTACTTCCTTTTTTCCATCAATCCCATCAGGAATCGGAAGTCCCAATAGCTGACAGAGCAAAGGGTAAATATGGATATTTTGAAAAGGCTCAATGGTCGCTCCTGACTTGATCTGTGGACCTTTGGCATAAAAAATACCCCACATCTCCTGGTTCCTTGGACTGAATCCATGCTCACCAAAGACCTCGGTTTTGAACCTTGCCGCATTGTTTTGATACCTGACCATGCCTCGCTCGTCTGCCAGATAATAGCCCAACTTGGGAAGAATGACCAAATCCCCTACCCGCTGAGGGA
>CALRRX020000156.1:0-7040 GCA_943370675.1 Reyranella massiliensis 521
AAGGAATTCCTGATCCAAAAAGGGGATTTCGAGGTAAATTTTTCCTTTTTCCTCATCCAAATAGAAAGGCACGAAGCCTTCTTGTTTGGTCATTTTGCTGAAGTCCTGCGAAAAAACAGAACCTGAAATAGACCAAAGGAGAAGAAAAACAAACGAGAGCGTACAGTTTTTCATGGGGTGGTTTTCTTTTTTTGACAAATTATCAAAATCCTGCCTCTTCAGGCTACCCATTAATGGAAAAATCACCGAAAGAAATACCTCAAAAGCAGGGAGCTTTCGGTTTGCTTATTTCCTGCAATGGTCTGTAATCCTGAACTGATCTCCTCTCGGTCTGTAAAGGTGGTGCGCGCAATTCGAAGGTAGGCCGTGAGTTTGGGATTGATTTGATATTGTCCGACTAGGTAGTTTCGGATTCCTCTTCCGGAAAAAGCAGGGATAGCAAAAGTCCATAGCACATTGTTTTCGAAAGCATACAGCCGGCTGTCAAAGTCATCGGTATCAAAAAGTGCCATTCGGCCGGTTATTCTCCATTTGTCTTTTCCAAACTGCACATCCTGAAGCACCATCAGTCCTGAGTTGATTTTTTGCTCGATTTCCACCCGACTCCAAAGGATTCGTGATCTCAAGAAAAGATTTGGAGTGAGCTGGGTCTCTAGGCTTAGGGTTCCATTGATCTTTTGGACAGGAGCTAAGTGAAAAGGAAGTGAGGGTTCGCCGGAGTCAGGTAGGTTTCTTTCTTTTTCTTCCTGTCGGATTTGAACGAAGGCTATGAGATTTCTCTTTGGTTGGTAGCTAAGTCTGGCTAGCCATTCGTAGCCTTTCGATGGGGAATAGACCCGAAACTTCAGCCATGGAAATTGGAAGGAATCGTAATAGGCATTGAATCTCCACGCTTTGGTTGGCCTAAACTGGAGTCCCATGTAGACTCCTCGCTCATTGATAGGCCGGGTGTTTTCAGAAAAACCTGAGGAATAAAAGCTGTGAAAATCCCGGTCATAGTTTCTCCACAGAAGGGAAAAATCAACGGTTTTGCTTAGGCTGCTGACAAATCCCAGGACGGTTCCTGTGCCTCCGCTTTTGGAATAGGCAGACTCGCCAAATAGGAAGAAGTTTTTCCAGTTGTAATGTGCATAGAGGCTGGCGACTTGGTTGGTTTTTCCCGAAAATTCAAAGGTGTTGTATACCGTCGCATCTCTGATCCAAGGGCTACTAAACTGTGTATGGAGGAAATTGGCTCCTGCTGACCATTTTCCTGAATTTGAATTGTATGATAAGTTGCCGCCAAGATTGATCTCGGTAAGTTGACTTTTGGTACTGAGTTCGCTGGGAGTGCGATGAAGCCCAGTTTGGGGTAGACTGGTGAGGAAAGTGCCTTCATTTTCTAAGGTGTCTTCGGAGGTGTTCAGTCTGCCATCTCTAGGTAAAGTAGATACAATCAGGGTACTCTGCCAATTTCGGATTTGTCGTGTGAGTCCCAAACCTCTGAAAAAACCAAACTCCAATGCGGCGCTGTATGGCAGGATTCCGCGGCTACTCCTGCGGACTGTGGGCACTGTTTCGGCTCCTTTTCCCAAGGAGTATCCCGCCCCAAATACCAATCCTTGCCCAAAACTGACCTGGAAATCTCCCAATGCGATCGTTTTCCATTTGCCCACATAGTGCCGTAAAAGGTGAAAGGATACAAAGTTGAACCCATATCGGGAAGTTTTTCTATCCCAGATAAACTGTTCTCCTGCGTCTTTTTCCAAAGTAAATCCTAGACTGAAATCTCTCGCCCGCTGGGTTCGAAATCGCAAGTATAGTTCATTGGGGTCGCCAAGGTAGCGGGTGCTCAAAGCGCCATTACGGGAAGTATCGGGCGGAGTGAATCCCCTTCGGGTTTCCCATGTTCTTCTGTGACGCATCAGTAGATATGTATTTTCTTCCTCACCCAATCGCTCCAAGAAATTTTTGGTTCTGACTCCATTTTCCCCGATAGTGACAAAGGGGAGTAGGTTTTGAATCGTGATCAAATCGAATTCGGGAATAGCTTGCAATTCATAAATTGAAATCAATGGCCCGTTTTTAAGTCGGTAATCCAGCAGGTTAGAAAGTTGAGTGGGAGATAGCAGGTAGGTGGATTGCAGTTCGTCGGCGTCGGTTTTGTTTAGGTCGATGGGGTCTTGGTAAAGCTGAAAGAGGAGTTCATAGATGGCTTCGTAGTCGATGTCTTCTTCCTGAACTGGAAATAGCCTTTCGACGAATGCTTCTAGGTCAATTGCATTTTTGTCTCGTTGCTGCGCAAAAAGTCCAAAAGGATAAAAAATGAAAATTAGGACCCATCTTTTTCCCATGTTGATCAGAATTTAAGGCCAAGGGAAAAGTGATGGGTTCTTCCCAAGGCAGAGTTTTGGCCATAGGCATAGTCAAAGCCAAACTTGCTTTTTCTGATTCCCAATCCAAAACTCAACCTTGATGGCTGACTGTTGACACCAGTCCGCAGCAGAATCCATTCCGATAGCGCGTATTCAATTCCAAGCTTAAAGACTGCCGGGAGATCCACGTCTTTTTCAAGTTCGGAATGAAGGGAGAGGGATTTGGAAGGAAAATAGCCAATTCCTAATTGGACGAGGGTAGGGTATGCCTGGTCCGAATTCTTGCTGAGTTTGGATTGAGTCAGGTTGGAAAAATGTGCGCCAAGTGCAATCTCTGGACCAAACTGTGCCACTCCACCCATTGAAATCAAAAAGGAATTTCCTGTCCCAAAACCCTCGATTTGAGTCTGAAGCCAATCCACTTTTGCTCCCAAACTGACTATTCCCAGAGTGTTAGAAAAGCCAATTCCCAATAGCTGTTGATTGAAGAGTTCGCCTCCAAATCTGCTCACACCAAAACCCAAAGTTCCTACCTCACTTTTCACCAGGCCAGCCAAGCTAAACGTGCTAAGCTCTTTGAGTCCAAACCGTTGGTCAACACTTACTCCTAACTCTGAGTCTTCGTGACGGTCCATCGCTCCCACATTATTGAAGAATGACCAAGGGTCTTTTTGAAATAGCTTGAGGTTTCCCATTCCTTGGCTTCTGGCGCCATGGACTTGGGATTGAGGGTCGGTTTGGGCTTTTGCCGAAAAGATAACCGAGACCCAGAAGCATAAAAAAACGATTCGCTTCATCAGGTTTGAGTAAAAAACTGATTGAATTTAACTAAAAAACGAATTGAGAAAATACTTCCTCTAAATAATTAATCTGTATATCCGATTTCATTCAGGTAGCCAAACAATATGATATTTTCACATCACTCCGGCCGGCTGTGGACAGTTGACTGTCGTCTGTGGACGATTATCCGCAACTCTAAATTCAATTTTTCACCTGCTGGTATTATTGCGGATAATCAAAATAATTAAAAAGGTGCTTTGAAATTGAAGAAGAAATTCCCTTCTCCCTGATTGTTAAGCGAGTACTCAAATCGGATTACAGAGTCATAGAATCCTACAATATCGATTCCTGCTCCATATCCAAAGAGGTATTTGTTGGCTAGTCGGACATTTTCGGGGATTCGGTTTCGGTCTACCACTTTGCCATGGTCAAAATTGCCGCTGAAATACATTTTGAAAGGCAAGGTGTTAAACTGATCAGATGGCAAGAATCTGGATAGATCTACTGAGATATCCATCAGCTTATACCGGATGCTGTTTTTATGGACATATAATTGCTGTCCCTCGATCACATTAAGTTCGTAGCCACGAATAAAGTTTGGATTGTAGCCAATACCTCTTACTAGGGTATAAGGTTGGGTGGCACTCAAAAACCAAGAGGCAGTGAGTCCCGTCGCCACATGCCAACGATCGCCGAGAGGAACATATCGGTTAGCAATCACATTTAATTCAAGTTCATTCAAGTCTTCTCTGGCAAGCAGACCATACTTAGTAGCTGTCAACTGCAAAAGCTCGCCAGAGGTGGCATAAGCAATATTATCTCGCTTGTCATGCCGGAAGGAATATTGAAAGAAAAGGTAATTCAGTTCATTTCCCTCATGCCTAAAATAGGTAGGGCTTTGCTCCAACACTTCGGGATCGACCCAAGTACGACTAAAGCCAAACGTCATCAAATGGAAGTTGTAAAACGTCCTTCGGAAAGTATATCGAATTGCCGAAGAGAAATTTTTCCGCAAGACTTCTTCATTCTCGTTAGTGAAAAAGACCTGTCTGTTAAACCGGGACTTGATTGGAATGGTGCGCTGGTCGGCATAAGTCAGTTGGAAAGAAAGCCCATGCTTTTGCTGCCGATCAATGTAGGGTTTGGAGTAGAGAATGTCCAATCCTTTAGTAAATCCTAATTGGCCAGAAAATCTAAATTTTTCATTTCTACCTCCCACATTGCTGTGATTGACTTTGAGCCCATAGTTTACCCGCGACCAGTCTCGGTTTTGGTTTGTCCACCACTCGGCAAAGTTTCGGTCGGCCAATTCGAAGATTAAGGAAGGCAGAATGTACCAGCGTTCTTTGACAGAAATCAAGATTTCCACTTCTTCAGGCCCCGTCACCAGTGGGGTGATCGTGACTTCATTGAAAAGTCTGAGGTTGTAGATTTTCTGCTCATCGGCCTTTAATATCCCCATGAAGGTTTCCCAGTCATAGTAATAGTCGGTGACAAAGTCTAATTCCCTAAGAATGATGTTCTTTTGGGTCTTTTCGTTTCCTATGATGTAGATGTTGTTGACCTTAATTCGCTCAGGAGTGGCTGGATTTATAGGTTGATAGCTGGTATCCTGACCATTTACAGCATGTAATAAAAAGAGAAAAAAGAGGGAAGTGTAAACTTTTGAAAAACGCAAAATTGAATCCAAAGGAATTCTAATGTTATATATTTGGTTCAATCCGTGCATACCCAGCTCAAAAGGTAACTCTAATGTTAACTACCTACCTAAGAAAGATAGCCATATTTCCAGTTTTGGTCTATCAATATGTGATTTCTCCCCTTTTTCCAGCCAGTTGTCGCTACACGCCCACCTGCAGTCAGTATATGAAAGAGGCGATTTTAAAACATGGACCTATCAAAGGTGGGATTTTGGGATTTAAGCGGATTGGCCGATGTCATCCTTGGGGAGGACATGGCCATGATCCAGTTCCTTAAATTTTTTCTTCTTTGAATCCCTTCTTTAGTGCAAGAGCTATCAGTACCAAACCAATTAGGACTAGTGGAATACTAAGAATTTGTCCCATGTTAAACTGCATGGACTGTTCAAAATCCACCTGAACTTCCTTGAAAAACTCCCAGACGAAGCGCATTCCAAACACGGAAATCAAAAATAATCCAAGTAAAAGACCTTCCGGCAGTCTGGATTTATACTTTACCCAAAGGCCAAGCAACACCAAGAAAATCACAAAGTAGGAGGCCGCTTCATAAATCTGTGTAGGATACTTCACTCTTCCGAAAGTTTTTACTGTGACCAAATAATCACTTGGACGCTCTACGATCTCAAAGTTTAGTGGCGATTCTACAGGTTCGGCCAGGTATTCTTGGGAGGAGTTAAATCGAGTCAAGGCGTATTTGATATCTTGGGCCAGGATGCCACTCAGATCTTCTTTGGTAAAACTGCCTTTGGAAATGACTAGGTCGAAGTTTACAGGAACAATACCATTGCCCTGTAGCTCGTCGTTTCTGTCTTCTGGTTTATAAGCCTCAATGGATACAATCGGAACTTTAAGCGCTTCCAATACATCTTCTGTATCTCTTGCATAAATGATTCCTGAGTCAGTTCCTGTGTCTTTTCCTCCGATTTCAGAGTTCATCAGGTTGCCTACGCGGATCATCGCACCAGTCATGGCAGTGACGATTACGATTCTGTCCACTACCCAAAGGTAGCTTTGCCCTGGAGTCCTTTTCGAATACAGCCAAAGCGCAAACAAAATCGCGATCGCTGCTCCATGAGAGGCCAATCCACCTTCCCAGACTTTCAAAATATCAATAGGATTGCTAAGGTATTTTTCTGGTTCATAGAAAAGCACATGTCCCAATCTCGCACCCAAGATGGTAGCCAAGACCATGTAGATCGTCAGCTTGTCAACTAGATTTTCATCCTGTCCTTCTTTTCTGAAAAAGTAAACCATAAACTGTTGGGAGATAATAAACCCAAGTGCAAACAGTAAGCTATACCATCTCAGTCGATCAAATCCGTCAAATACGGCAGGACTTGGATCCCATACGATGTAGCTAAGGAAAAAGGAAAGCATAAGTGTCAGGTTAGAGTTGATCTAATTGTTCTAATTCTTCCTGATAGCCTGCCGAAAGAATCGGGAAACGGTACCAGGTTTTGGGGTCGACGTTGAACTCGTCCAAATGGAAAGAAGGCGCCAGTCGCTCCCGCTTCCATTGATTGCGAGACCAAAGTCGGAAGAATTTTTTGATATATTCTTTCAAAAGACTGTCTTCGATTTCCAATTCTTCCTTTAAAAGTAGGTAGACATCCATCGGAGATCTTCTGTCGCGAATAGCCAATCGTTCGATTTCCACGATTACGGAGTAAGGCATCAGGTCCTTTTCATCGGTTTGGGTACGTTCGATCGGTCTCAGTTCGGCAGTTGGCGTTAGGGAGTTTACGGTGCTTAGGCCAGATCTGTCGAGATTTTTCTCTGCCCATCGAAGCCAATGAAGGATAAAATGCTTGTCCACCGCAGCAATTGGAGATATGCTTCCACTGGTGTCTCCATCCATGGTCGCATAGCCGACATCACCTTCACTTCTGTTGGATGTAGAGAGCAGCAGGGCGTTTTTGATATTGGTCAGTAGCCAGATGATTGGCGAGCGAGAACGTGCTTGGATATTTTGAAGGGCTAGGTCGTCGGTTTCCCAAGTCAGTTTTCTTCCAAGGGCCGTTTCGATTTTTTCAGTATAGGAAGTTACTTCCTCGTCGATTGACCAAGCATAAAATTGAGCTCCGAGGCTTTCTGCAAGGGTTTTTGCAGATTGGAAAGTGTCATCAGAGGAATTTCTTGTCCCTTGATAGGCAGTGGTCAGAAGTTGATTGACCAGTTCTTTTTCAGGGTGATCCGAGGTGGAGGT
>CALRRX020000157.1:0-7027 GCA_943370675.1 Reyranella massiliensis 521
GGAGAGGTAACATGAAATCCGATCATTTTGGAAGGGTTACCTGCTTCAAAATCTTTCAGGAAACTTTCTGTAAGCAAGATTGCGATGTCAGTGTCACCATTTCGGAGGTCCAGATTCATTTGCCCCGAACCTCTGGACTCTTCTTTCCACTCGATTTTGATGCCTTGGTTTAAAAAGGGTTGTTCTTCTGACAGCAATCGGAAAGGAAAATTAAAGTGCTCAGGTACTCCCGTGATGCGAAGGGTTTTCATCGAGTTGGATTTTCTGCAAAAGTAAAAAGCCGAAGTGAAATCACTCCGGCTTTTGGTAAGAAGGCAGACAAATCAGTCGTGAGTGGCTTTTCGGTCTGTGATCAGAAGATTGGACAAACCTGCCAAAATGAGTAAGGTGCCGGCGAGAAGCATGGTGTTGATCACCTCCTCTCCGAAGAGGAGTTTGTACAAGAAGTTTACACCACCAAGTGCGGCGACGATTTGCGGAATCACGATAAACATGTTGAAAATCCCCATGTAAACGCCCATCTTTTTAGGCTCGACAGAGCCGGAAAGCATCGCATATGGCATGGAAAGGATGCTGGCCCAAGCAATACCCACTAGAGCGAAGCAAAGGTGAAGCATCCAGGGTTCAGTGATAAAATAGATCAGGATAAAGCCAAACCCACCTGCAATCAAACTAACTAGATGAAGGAGCTTTCGGTTGATTTTGATTTTAGATGCTACAAAGGAAAGTACCAAAGCATAGATCATGGAAACCAATCCATAGGTGCCCAAGTAGCTGCCCACGCTGTCTGCTGCATTGTTGTATGCCTCAGAGGTGGTATCGGTAGCTCCAAAAATATGCTCTGTAATTGCAGGAGTGGCAAAACTCCACATGGTAAAAAAAGCAAACCAAGAGAAAAACTGCACCAAACCCAGCTGCATCATCACCTTAGGCATGGAAGAGATGTTTTTTACGATTTCCTCAAAACCGCTGAAAAACCCTTTTTTGGCTGCTTTTTCCCGCTCAAATTCTTCCATATCCTCAGGAGGATACTCATCTGTAGTCAGGATGGTGAATAGGATTGAAGAGAATAATACCAAAGCCCCGATACCGAATGCATATTTGACAGAATCAGGCACCACGCCCTCAGCTGCTGTATTGGGTACACCTAGCTGAGTCATCAGCCACGGGAGATTGGAGGCAACCCAAGTTCCGATTCCGATAATGAGTGTTTGTACCACAAACCCATAAGAACGCTGCGAGTCGGGAAGCTTGTCAGCCACCAAAGCTCGGAAGGGTTCCATAGAAATATTGATCGAGGCATCAAGAATCCAAAGCGCACCTGCCGCCATCCAGAGAGCAGATGAATAGGGTGCGAAAAACAAGGCAATCGTACTTAACACTGCTCCAATGAAAAAGAAAGGCTTTCTTCTTCCAAACTTCGGATGCCAAGTGCGATCACTGAGGTAGCCTACAATGGGCTGTACAAGCAATCCGGTGAGAGGTGCCGCAATCCACAAGAAAGGGATGGCATCTTTGTCAGCTCCTAGCGTCTGAAAAATCCTAGACATGAATCCGCCCTGCAGGGCAAATCCAAACTGTATTCCCAGAAATCCGAAACTCATGTTCCAGATCTGCCAGAAACTCAGCTGTTTTTTTTCTTGGGTCATTTTGGGTGGGTTAGTGGAGTAGGGAAGAGGTTTAAATCAGACTGGTAATCAGGATCTCTTCTGAGGAATAAGGCAGCTCAACTACCTTAAGGTTTGAGATTTCGAAATAGGGATGGTTGTGCTCAGGAAGCGGATCAAATTCGGTCAGCCTCTCCAAAAAAGCATAGTTGCTGGTTTGGAGTGTTTCTTTTTTTCCATTAAGCTGAATCGTCTCCGATCCAAATCCATGAAAATATAATCTAATCGTGTGGAACTCACTTCCCCTCGAACCTGTCGCCTTTTCTATAATTAGTGATTGTTGCTCAGGTTTGTAATGAATTCTGCGCTGGTGAAAATCTCCTTCCAAGTAGTTTAATCCCTCTCCTGCATCTTCGTAATGAGCATATTCGGAGCCAGACTGCCCTTGATATACGTGGATGCTAAGGATGCCGTCAGATTTCTCTTCGGAATGAATCACGTCAGATTGCATGGTGAAAATTTGACCACATTTCACATAGATCGGGAGGTAATTCAGAGGGCAGTCTTGGTAAATCACCTGATTGCCTTGGTGTTTTTGATCCGAGAAAAGGTAGTACCATTCGCCCTTAGGGAGGTAGACTTTGGTGATGTCTTTGTGGCTTTCCACAGGAGCTATCAAGAAAGCATCGCAAAACAGGTATTCGTTTTGGAAAGCACTTTGGTAGATCATCTCGTCATGAGCATATGGTACTGCCAAAGAAGCTGATATCGGTAGACCTGTTATTGAGCTAGAGTAAAACTTGCTGTAAAGGGTGGGCAAAAGTCTATACCTCAGCTTCATATAGTTTCTGCTGATTTCCTCTACCTCTTCCCCAAACGCCCAAGGCTCGGCATCATTGCTGTTGATCATGGAGTGAGCACGGTAGAATGGGGCAAAAGCGCCAATACTCATCCAGCGAGCGAAAAGGCTTTTGCTGGCTTCACCTGCAAATCCCCCCACATCATATCCTGCAAAAGAAACACCACTCAGCCCGAGAGAATTAACCAAGCGAATTCCGGCCATCATGTGTTCTTCCGATGCGACATTGTCGCCTGTCCAAGCAGCGGCATAGCGCTGAATTCCCGCAAACCCAGACCGAGTCAGGACAAAAGGTCTCTTGTCTGGATTTTGAAAAGCGGAACCTTCCTGCGCACTTCGCGCCATTTGCATCCCGTAAATGTTTCGGGCCTTTCTGTGCGAAGCTCCTTCTCCTTCGTAGTCAAACTCGATGAGGTTTGGAGTAAACTGTCCCCAAGAGGCAGGCTCGTTCATATCCGTCCAAAACCCGTCTACACCTGCTTCGGTGTAGAAGGCCATTTTCTCCGCCCACCAGCTTCTCGTTTCTGGATTGGTGAAGTCAGGAAAGGCACACCAACCCGGCCAAACTTGGGCCTCATAGGTTTTTCCATCCGGATAGTTGACAAAAAGCCCATTTTCCAAGCCTTCTTCGTAAGGTCTGTATCCTTTTTGTGTTTTTATACCCGGATCCATGATCACTACCACCTTGAACCCTTTTTCCTTGAGTCTTGCAATCATGGCTTTGGGATCAGGGAATTTTTCTCCGTCAAATGTGAACACCTTGTAGGCTTCCATGTGGTGGATGTCGAGGTAAATCACATCGGCAGGCATCTTCTTATCGCGAAATCCCTGAGCTACTGCATGAACTTCCGATTCGGGATAGTAGGAATAGCGGCATTGCTGGAAGCCAAGCGCCCATTTTGGAGGCATTTGCATGCGGCCAGTAAGCCAGGTATAGGCTGAAATAATCTCTGCTACTGAAGGCTGATGGATAAAGTAATAATCCATATCCCCATCCTCTGCACTGAAATACACAAATCGATTGGTGGAGGCACCAAAGTTGAAAACGGTCTTGTGGGTATTATCCAAGAAAATCCCGTATGCACCCTGATCATGGACACCTAGGTAAAAGGGAATGCTCATGTATAGCGGATCGTCACCGACTCCATAAGCGAAGTAATCGGTGTTCCAGTTGGTATACGCTTTTCCAAATCGGTTGAGATTTCCCGTCTTTTCTCCTAAGCCCAGAAACTTTTCATTTTGCTGAACTTCCTTGTAGTTACTGACTTCAGTGCCGATCCAAGAGATACCTAGGCTGTCGTCTTGGTTGAGTAATTTTCCGGCATGATCATAAAATGTGAGTCGAAAAGAAGCCAAATCTATCTCCAATCGAAGCAGATCAGTTTTTAGAGTAAGCTTCTCTTGAGCTTCTTCAAGTTGAAAAGCGGTTTGCTCAGGGTGGACGATTACTGAATAAGGATTACTCTCAAAGCTTTCACCTCGACTAGCCTGAACTCGAATGATCCCGTCTTGATAAACGGTGATTTTAAAAATCGAACGTTGACTCCTTCCTTCCAGCCCTGTTCGGTTGGATTTCCATTCAAGAACTTCACCGAAACTGGAATTTCGAGCCGAGTTTTTGGAGGTTTTTGCGGCAGTAGGAGTAGTGTTCATTTCTTTTCTAGTTGACCACAAGGGTTGGTGGTATGCTAAATTAGAAACGAAAGCGAAGGATAAAAATCAGAAATCAGGCCTCATTGCACCGTAGAAGGCTTTTTTGGTTTATGAAATCCCCTTCCATTTAAAAATTTGCCCTATTCAAACGATTGCAATTGGAAGGAAATATTTTTTTCAGAAAATCATCATTTTCCGATCCTTACGGAAGATTTCCTGATCAATAATTCGGTTTCGAGAACAACTGAAGGCTCAAAGTCCTCCAAGTTGATTTTCTTTTCGATCAAATCCAGTAAAATCTCGGTGGCCTTTGCTCCGATTTGAGAGCCTGGTTGAGCGACTGAGGTTAGGCTGGGGTCGATCATAGAGCAAAACTGCCAATTGCTAAATCCGACGATCCCAATTTGCTCAGGAACGGAAAAGCCGGCGGCTTTGCAGGCCATCATTGCCCCGACTGCGGCCATGTCATTGTTTCCAAAAAATGCGTCCGGCTGAGGCGAGAGAGTATTTAGCAGATGCGCTGTGATTTTTTGAGCCTCTTCATCTGTACGGCTTTCTACGATGTACTCAGGGTTAATCTCGATTCCAAAATCTTTCAAAGCATCTTGATATCCTCTGATTCGCTCTTGGGAAATCTTCAAGTTGGAAGGCCCGGCTAAGTGCACAATTCTGGAATATCCTTGAAGAATCAGGTGTTTAGTAGCCTCGTATGCTCCTGAGTAGTCGTCCACGATAACATGTATAGCCCCCTCGATATCGGGTACTCTGTCAAAAAACACGATCGGATAGCCTTTGTCCAAGAGTTTGGAAAAGTGCTCGAAATCAGTCGTTTCTTTAGAATAGCTGACCAAAAACCCATCGATCTGATTAGAGAGCATCGTATCAATGCTGGATTTTTCGCGAGCTAGCTTTTCATTGGTTTGGGTCAAAATCACATTGTATCCTCGGGAAAAAGCCACCTCCTCAATTCCACTGATTACGGTAGAAAAGAAAAAGTGAACCACCTCGGGAATTATTACTCCTATGGTAAACGATCGGCTTTTTCGCAAGGAAAGAGCAATGGCATTTGGACGATAATTGAGTTTGTCGGCCATTTCTTTGACCTTTCGCTTGGTCTCGTCGCTGATTCCTGGGTAATCTTTCAAAGCTCTGGAGACGGTGGAAGAGGACACATTGAGTTCTCTGGCGATGTCTTTGATGGTGGATTGCTCGAGCTTCATTAAAATTTTAAATTTTCCTGAGATTAAAGATAAGACGATTTAGTTCTGTCAGGGGATTTTGAATCTCTGATTTTAGATCATTTTTTCAGAGATTAAAAATTGACCGACCAAAGCCGGAAAAAAGTTTTTTATGCAATCGTCACCGCAAACGTGTGCATAAACCAACCTGATGTTTTTGAATTTCAAAAGCTTGCAGGTTCCCTTTGGTGAAAGTAGTTTACAGATTCTTTTTGCAACTCCATTAGGATTTTGCTAAAAAGGGCTAGGTAAGAAAGGAGAAACTACATTATGAATAAACTGAATCCTGCCAGTAGAATTTCAAAAGGTCAGGAGACTATCTTAAAGCCATGTTTTTGGAAATCTTCGGTCTTCGGTCATCGGTCTTCCATTCTTAAATCAGATAAAAGTTCCTCAATCGCTAGAGCACCGTACTATCAGTAAAAATACTAAGTACCCTTTCCATGAACCCAATAACCAGATATTTTCTTGTTCTTCTGACCTTTTTTGGCACGCTTGCCGCCACAGTTGCCCAAGTCAACACCGAACCTGCGATTCCAAACGCAGGCAGCACTGTCAAGATAATCTACGACGCCTCTAAAGGAACTACAGGTCTTAAAGACTGTAATTGCGATGTCTACATTCACATTGGTGCAGTTACTGGAGGACCGACTTCCACCACTTGGACCATAGTTCCTTTCCAGTGGGGCACTACCACTGCGGCCGCTAAAATGACTAAAGTGGCCGGTCAGACGAATATTTACACCTATGAATTGGTGCCCAATACCTTTTTTACCAATCCCAACAACCTGACGATTTTTAGATTGGGGATGGTTTTTAGAAATGCGGACGGAACCAAAGAAGGCAAGACTTCCACCAACTCTGACTTTTTTATCAATCTAGCTCAAGGTTTTGATGTGAGTTTTACCTCACCTCAATCTTCAACTTCTGTTTCACTTGAAGTCGGAAAGTCCTTCCAGTTCAAAGCTGCAGCCTCTCAAGCGGCCGATCTAACTATGGAATTGGACGGGGTGAAAGTGGCTGAGGCTAAAAATGCCCAAGAAATTGTCTATGACTTTACAGCAACCCAAGCAGGTAATTTCATTTTGACTGCCAAAGGGGTGAGTGGTTCGTTGAATGATTCTCAGTCTCTGAATTTGGTTGTTTTTGCAGCCTCAGAGATCGCAGCTCTTCCGGTTGGTGCCAAGTTGGGCATCAATTACCTATCCGATACCGAAGTGATTTTGGCCCTCCAAGCCCCTAAAAAGAGCATTGCTCATGTCATTGGGGAATTCAATGATTGGAAGGTGCTGCCTGAGTTTCAAATGAAAAAAACTCCTGATGGGGAGATTTTCTGGCTAAAGATTTCAGGATTAACACCACAGCAGGAGTACATTTTTCAATACTTGGTTGACGGAGACATTCGTATTGGGGATCCTTATGCCGATAAGACCTCGGATCCGTTTAATGATCAGGAGATTATTACCCAAAACCGACATCCAGGTCTCAGACCGTATCCAGCTGGAAAGACTGATTTTCAGGCCACTTACCTTCAAACAGGCCAGACTCCATTCGCTTGGAAAAATCTTTCCTACACCAAGCCCAAGCCGGAAGAATTGGTGGTGTATGAGTTATTGGTGAGGGATTTTGACGCCAAGAGATCCTATCAGGCGGTCATTGACCGATTGGAT
>CALRRX020000158.1:0-7016 GCA_943370675.1 Reyranella massiliensis 521
AGCAGGTGCTTTTCGCTTGCCATGTAAGGCACGATCTTGTGTGCAGGACCGCGGCGTGAAGGATAGTTTCTGTCCCACTCCTGCTCAGCCATAAACTGCATGAAGGTATTCAAGCCCTCGTCCATCCAAGTCCACTGACGCTCGTCAGAATTGACGATCATCGGGAAGAAGTTGTGGCCTACCTCGTGAATGATCACGGAGATCATGCCGTATTTGATCGCATCGGAGTAGGTACCGTCAGCATCCGGACGACCATAGTTGAAGCAGATCATTGGATATTCCATCCCGTTGCTGGCTTCTACCGAAATGGCTGTTGGGTATGGATAATCAAAGGTGTGTGAAGAGTAAGACTTGATGGTGTGAGCGACTACTCGGGTAGAATATTGCTCCCAAAGTGGATTACCCTCTTTGCCATAGTAAGACATCGCCATTACATCTTTTCCGCCTTGCTTTACTGCCATGGCATCCCAAATAAACTTGCGGGAAGAGGTCCAGGCAAAGTCACGTACGTTTTCGGCTTTGTAGATCCAGGTCTTTTTGCCTGTTGCTTTTTTCTTTTCCAAAGCCTCTGCTTCTGCCTGAGTTCGGATGATGACGGGCTTGTCATAGGTCTTTTTCGCCGTGTTCCAACGCTGCAATTCGGTAGCTGAAAGTACTTCTTCTGGATTTTGAAGAACTCCTGTTGCTCCGACCATGTGGTCAGCAGGCACGGTGATTTTCACTTCATAGTTACCAAAGGTTAAGGCAAATTCGCCTGCTCCGAGGAACTGCTTGTTTTGCCAGCCTTGAAAGTCAGAGTATACTGCCATTCTTGGGAACCATTCCGCCATGGTGTAGAGGTAGTTGCCGTCTTTTGGGAAAAATTCATAACCCGGACGACCACCGATAAAGCCTACCCGATCATGGATATTGAAGCTCCAGTCGATAGAGAAGGAAATGCTTTCCCCTGCTTTCAAAGGCTGTGGAAGGTCTACGCGCATCATCGTTTTGTTGATAGCGACATTGAGAGGCTTGCCGGAAGCGTCTTTGATGGAAAGAATCTTAAGATCGTAGTCTTCCGAATGCCAGAGTATTCCCTCCAGCTGACGCAAACTCATCCGGGGATTGATGCTGGATTCAGTGGTTTTTGGAGTGTCTGAATCCTTGCTTCGGTTGTTTTGGTCTAGCTGTACCCACAGGTAGGTCAGCTGATCCGGGGAATTGTTGATATAGGTGACAGTCTCCTTGCCTTTGATAGATTGATTGTCGTCATTGAGCTCGACATCGATCACATAGTTGGCCTGCTGCTGCCAGTACATGTGGCCTGGTGCTCCAGAAGCTGTACGGTATACATTAGGAGTGCGGAGCATGGTGCCCAGCTGCTCAAATCTGACCGCGTGGTTTTGCTCGGTATGCTGAGCAAGTGCAGGCGAGATTCCTGCTAGACCCAAAGCGGCAATCGCTAGTAGTTTTTTCATCATATCCATTCGGGTTCTAATCCAATTCTAATTAACTATCTGTTTGCCAAACAGAAACCAATTCTGTTTTGGGCGGTGATTTTCTACCAAAATTTGGTTTCCAATAGCAGCATACATGCCACTCCCAACACGAACGCTGAAACGATTAGCGTCCACTCTTTTCGATTGACCCCAGCTAGGCTAAGGAGAGACGTGAGGAGTAGAAAGGCTGCCACGATGACGATCTGACCCACTTCCAATCCAACATTGAATGCCAAGAGTGGTTGGAAAATGGCAGCTTCTTTTCCCAAAAGCTCCTTGAGGTAATTGGAAAAGCCAAGTCCGTGAATCAATCCAAAGAAAGAGGCAAAGAAGTAGTTGAGCTGAACTCCTTTTCCTGAGGTTGGTTTCGGTTTGAAGATGGTCACCAAAGCCGTGATGGCGATGGTCACGGGAATCAGGAATTCGATCACATCAGAACGCACCTGGATGATATTGAAGGTAGCCAAAGCCAAAGTCAAGGAATGACCAATGGTGAATGCGGTGACCAAAATCAAGATTTTAGCCCAGTCTCTCGCTACATAAACTGCACACAGGGCAAGCACAAACAGGATGTGATCAAAACCGTTGATATCCAGAATGTGCTGAAGTCCCAGTTTGAAGTAAAGTTCAAATGAATTCATGTTCGGGTGATGCCTCTAAAAGAGTTAATTTGCGGGCAATAATACAGGATTATTCCCACAAAAATCTAAAAGTCCCTTCTAAATGCAACATGCTTACATTTTTGCACTAACTACCTGGATGATGGTTGTCCATCCATTTTTCATTTCCTTGACTGAAATGCGGTACAATCCTCAAAGCAAGAAAATGGAGATTGCCCAGAAGATCTTTTGGGACGATTTGGAGGTGGCTTTGGGCAGTGAGTTTAAGGAAAAAGTGGATTTTCTGAAGCCTAAGGACAAAGCCAAACTGGAAAGCCAAATCAAAACCTACCTGCTCAAGCACAATCAGGTTTGGGTCAATGGAAAATCAGTGACACTAACCTACCTTGGCTATGAGGTGGAAGAGGATGCGGCTTGGTTTTACTTGGAGTCATCCGTGGCTGAAATGCCGAAAAGTGTGGAGGTTCAAATCTCCATCTTATTGAAAGACTTTGACGGGCAGCAGAATATCGTCCATGTCTATTCCCAGTCCAAGTCGCCCCGAAGTCTACTGCTAGGTGAGGGAAAAGAGAAGGGGAAGATTGAGTTTTAGAGACAAGAGATTAGAGACAAGAAGCAAGATAAAAGCCGCCAGAAACTCAATTCTGACGGCTTTTAGCATTTTACTGTAAGTATTTTCCAGTACTAAGTTGGGAAAAACAACTAGCCTATACAAATTCCTTAGTAAAGAAGCTACAACTTTTATCAAACCAGCTTTCGCCTTTTTTGACTGGGATCAGTTCCGCTTCAAAAACGTCATTTCCGCGGTATCCTAGCCCTTGAAGTTCATCATCGCCCAGATAATCCTCCATTTCAGGAGCCAGATCAATGACCAATTTGTGGTGGATAAGATAGGCTGCATTCAGTACCAAATACCGAGGATCGTTGTTTTCAGGCTTTACAAACTTCAGTTGGGCCACTTGCTCCAGCATCGAAATGGGTACATACCAAAAGTCACCGGCATCCTGCCACTCCCGATCTTCAACTTCCATAGGATTCAAAGGTAGTTTATAAGTAGCTACCAAGTAAGCTAGAAGTTCCCGAGCTTGCGCTTCGGGAGATAGTGGAGACTCGTAAAGTTCGGTGATTTTTTGGTTGAGTTCGGATTCAGATTCTACCCATTCTTCCAGACTGAGACAGATATTTTGTTCCATAAAATTCTTGTTAGGTGAAAAGGAAATCTTGCCCGAATCTAAATCTGAACAAAGATGAAGATTAATTACTATTTTGCTTTAAAGGGCTATCAGGTCCAAACCAATCTTTTTCTGACCATTCTAAAGGCTTAAATAATAAGCCTTTGAAATTCATATCTTCTATACTTGATTTTAGATGCTCCGAGATAATGATCTCACTACTTAGATTTTCCTCAAGCAAAATAACATCACAGTTACATGAGTCATTAATGAATAGATTTTTTCCTCTTAAAAAACCTCCATTTGAATAAATTTCCTCAGTTCTTTTCATAAGTTCTTCCATTGAGGAAAATTTTCTATCTAGATATTGAGCAATTCGGTTTGTTTTAACCCATCCATTAGTTTCATATAAATAAAATTTTTCAGTAAAGACGCTTTTTTCAAAATCTAGTAATTCATTATTAAAAGAGAGGAATTGTGTTATGCAAAAATTATTTAATTCCTCTCCGTCTTGGATTATACTGATTGGGAAATATTGAACCAATCTGTCAGCACCATTTTCATTTAAGACTTTTTTAAGGGAAGATGAAATAACCAACCTACCTGAAATTGGGCCTCCAGGAATAAATATATCTGGAACAGAAAAGTTGCTTCCAATTTCGACGGTTGGAATAATTGGTTGGATTTCTATTCTATTATATTGATGGAGATTGCCTAGAAAGAATTCACTATGAACGGATCCATTTTGGTGATAACCTTTAATAAACTCGCCTTTTCCTCCTCTTGGGCTGCTGGATTTAACTTCAAAATATTTCATCAAAAAACTATATTGTTAATTGGAGCGGATGTAGAATTTATTGCCACTTTTGCCTCTTCGATTAAATTAATTAATTGGTCATAAAACCATTCATCGGACTTACTTTGATTTCTCAAATTGTTGATTTCTTGCAATTTATTATAAATAAGGGTATTGTAATCAGGATGATTTGTGTTTCTAATTGATTCTACTGGTACCCCGTTAAGACGCTCATGCAAATGAAATGCATGTTGGGATCTAGCAGCCCTTTGAACCACTGGATGTTTTAGTATTTTTTCTTCTTTTGGTATTATATGATGGGCATGTTGATTGGATAAGATTTCAGGGAACATTTCTCTTAGTCTGTTTGATCCAAATGAAACTGAACCATCAGCCTGAACTATCCATCTAATAGTCTTTTTTGTGTGAACATTAGTCGCAACTATTTTCATGACCATCCTAGTTCCAGAAGTTGCAGTTCCTAAGACTGGAATGGTGGATGCAAGAGAGATAGTAGCATTAACCCCGTCTCCTTCTAATAAATATAGACCTGCGTTCAATAAATCAGCTGGTTCACCTAAAAATGGAACTAATCCTGCTAAATCTAAAGACCACTGGATTGCTTCTTTAAAGGTATCCCAGTAAAGAATCAAATTAATGTTGTTTGGATCTTTTGGGTTACCATTTGGATTTTTGAGATACTTTTGAGGATTGCTTAATTTCAGAAAGGCCGCCCTCGCTGAAAAATAGGTGTTGAATAAATGAAGAATAACTGGATTTGACAGATCCGCTTCTACCAAATCATCAATTGCAAGCCCAAAGCTTGGTGTCATTTGACTTCCGATTACCCCCTCCATCTGGGCAGTAAGAGTAATCATCGCTACTTTTTGGTCCAGATTGGACTCTGATTGAAGGAGAGCTTTAAACTCCGCTGAAAAGGCGGGGTTATTACTCAAATACGCCATGTGCCATTGTGTAAGCTCAAATTCAGTAAGTAGATTGTCGATTTGAGTTGCATTTCTAGTAAGTGTAAAGGCAGGAACGCCGAAGTTCGAAATGGAGCAATCCATGCAGGTCATCGCTCCCTCAGGTAAAGAAAAAGACTTCCTTGAGTAAGGATCATCACAGACAATTACAATTACATCTATGAAATTAGATGGCTGACAGTAATCTCCGCCACAGTTTGGTACTTCAACTTTTGTTACTGACCAAGAGCAGGGAGTTCCAGAGTTACCTCCTGTTCCTCCTCCTGAACTTCCACCTGATCCTCCTCCCGAAGTTATGGTTACTGTATTTCCTACAGTTCCTCCTCCTCCATAACCAGACCCGTAATTAAGGGTGACTTCATCGCAAGTCACAGGATCTCCATTACTGTCAAAAATGCCATCACATCGTTCCAGAAATCCCGGATTGGAATCATTGAAAAAGCTGGAAAATGGAAATCTCTTGATGGTTACCCCAGAGGCAAGAAGATCTTGGCTTTCTTCAAAAGCCTGGTATTGCGTGCTGTCAAATTCGTATTGAAGCACATACTGTTCTAGGACATTGTCCGCACTGTCAGCGACTATCACAAGGTTAAAGGTGCTGTACTTATCCCCTTTTTCCAGAAATGGGACTGTATATGTACTTCGCTTTAGAGTATCGGAATTGACCAGTGAAGCCTCCAAATCAAAGGTAAAATCCGATAGCTTTCGCATCTGAGCGGATTCGATCACATTGAATCCGGTCTTTTTTTCTAGCCGCTTTCCTAAGGACTGGATGGTAGTTTTGCTGACGGATGTGACTTGGTAGGGACCCTGAAGTTGTTGGATTGAATCAGGCTCTTGAGCTAGTTCTTCGATGGTTTGCATTTCACAGCTCCAAAAAAGCAGGATAAATACGAAAAAGATAAGATTTCTCATGAGTTTTTTAGTTTCAAAAATAAGGGGGGGGGGGGAGAATGTCAATACCCTATATGGGGTATTTTTGAGGGTTTTTGAAAAAAAATAGACCTGTCAATCCCTGAATGCTTTCGATACTGACAGGTCTAAAAAGAAAAAAAGCCGCCAGAAAATTCATTCTGACGGCTTTTTTAAATCCGAATTCCGAAATCCCAATTCCGAAATCAAATTTTCTCAAACACTCTCCTAAAGCTCGTCGCCTCAGCGATTCGGCCATGAAGCTCAGCGATGGCTACGCGCTCCTGCTCGGTGGTGTCTCGGTGACGGATGGTGACGGTATTGTCTTCCAAAGTCTGATGATCTACCGCGATACAGAACGGAGTTCCGATGAGGTCCTGACGGGTATAGCGCTTGCCGATGGATCCTGAATCTTCATAAATGATGTTGAAGTCGTACTTCAGGGCGTCCACGATTTCCTGAGCTTTTTCCGGAAGTCCGTCTTTCTTGATGATCGGAAGGATGGCAGCTTTTACTGGAGCGATTGCCGGATGGAATTTCAGATAGGTTCTGCTTTTCTCTTCAGTTTTCTCTTCGGTAAAGGCATTGCAAAGGGTCAAGAGGAACAAGCGATCCGCACCGATCGAAGTCTCGATCACATATGGGATGTAGTTCTGATTGATCTCCGGATCGAAGTACTGCTGCTTTTTCTTGGAGTATTCCTGATGGGATTTCAAGTCAAAGTCAGTTCTAGAGTGAATACCTTCCACTTCTTTGAAGCCAAACGGAAACTCAAACTCGATATCCATCGCCGCATTGGCGTAGTGAGCCAGCTTTTCATGGTCGTGCTTACGGAGTTTTGCCGCAGGCGTACCCAAAGCCAAGTGCCATCTCATGCGGGTATCTGCCCACTTCTGATACCAATCGAGCTCAGTGCCAGGACGAACGAAGAATTGCATCTCCATCTGCTCAAATTCACGCATACGGAATATGAACTGACGGGCTACGATCTCATTTCGGAAAGCTTTTCCGATCTGCGCGATCCCAAAAGGAACCTTCATACGAGCTGTTTT
>CALRRX020000159.1:0-6995 GCA_943370675.1 Reyranella massiliensis 521
AGATTCAGAATAACCTCCAGATTTTTGCTGGAAAGCACACGATCACAGCTGGTTTCAGCTATGAAAAATACCAGTCTGAAAACGTATTTTTCCCTGGTTCACAGTCTGTATATGTTTACAACTCCTTGGATGATTTCTACAGAGATGCAAACAACTTCCTTGCTAATAATAATGCAACAGCTTCTGGTGTAAACTTGAGAAGATTCCAAGTAAGATGGAATAACATCCCAGGTTCTGAGAAGCCAATCCAGCCACTTGAAGTTGATTACGTTGGATTTTATGGTCAGGATGAATTCCAGGCTAGAACTAACTTAAAGTTGACTTTAGGTCTTAGAGTAGACGTTCCTTTCTTCGGTGAAACTGCCTTGAGAAACAGAGAAGTGGAATCTTTCTTCTTCAAAGATCCAGTAGGTAAATACTACAATACCAGAACAGACTTACTACCTGAGCCAAACATCCTTTGGTCTCCAAGATTCGGTTTCAACTGGGATGTGTTTAACAACCAGAAAACACAGCTTAGAGGTGGTACAGGTATCTTCACAGGCCGTCCAGCGTATGTTTGGATTTCAAACCAAGTAGGTAACAACGGTATCTTGACAGGTTTTGCCCAGTTGGATAACACCACTACTAGACCTTTCAATCCAGATCCTAACGCGTACAAGCCGACCGAGGTAACTGGTAATCCAGCTTCTTCTTACGAACTTGCATTGACAGATCCAAACTTCAAGTTCCCACAGGTTTGGAGATCTAACATCGCTGTAGATCAGCAGTTGATTGGTGGAATCGTAGCTACTGCAGAATTCATCTATAACCAAGATGTAAATGGTGTAGCATATTACAACGCTAACCTACCAGTTTATCAGTCTTCTTTCTCAGGTCCAGACAACAGACCTAGATGGACTAACAACCGTATCAATTCTAAAATCCCTAATGCGGTAACTTTGGCTAACCAAGCCATTGGTAACTCTTGGGTTGCTTCTATCTCTTTGGAAAGACCATTTAACAATGGTTTGTTCTTGAAAGCTGCTTATAGCTATGGAGAATCCAGAAATACAGTTGATCCAGGATCTATTGCAGCAGGTACTTGGTTTGGTAACCCTATCGAAAGAGATCCAAACAATCCAAGATTAGCAATGTCATCCAACTTCATGGGTCATAGAGTATTTGCAACAGCAAGTTATTCCAAAGACTTCTTTAAGTTCGGTAATACTTCCGTCTCCATCTTCTGGGAAGGTAGAACAATCGGAAATGGTAGCTACGTATTCGGTGGTGACTTGAACAATGACGGTGGTACTGCAAATGACTTGATCTTTATCCCTAGAGATATCAATGACATGAACTTCCAGCAATACACTGCAAGTGGTAAGACCTTTACAGCTGCTGAGCAAGCTGCTGCTTGGGAAGCTTACATTCAGCAGGACAAATACCTCAGTGCAAATAGAGGTCAATATGCTGAAAGAGGTGCTGTGATCATGCCAATGGTATATAGAGCTGATTTCTCTTTTGCTCAGCAATTGTTTACAAACATCAAGGGTAAGAAAAACGCTCTTGAATTCAGAGTGGATATCCTTAACCTAGGCAACTTGCTAAATCAGGATTGGGGTCTTGGTCAGACATTCAACTCGACCCAGCCATTGGTGGTACCTTCTGCTGCTCAGGGTGGACCGATCAATGCTAATGGCAGACCTCAATACAGACTTAGAAACTTTGGTACAGACCTTATCTCTGAGACTTTCAGACCTACCGCAGGTGTTTCTGACGTTTGGAGAATGCAGTTTGGATTGAGATACATCTTCAATTAATTGATACTTTATTTTTAAGAAAAGAGCCTCAAATTTTTGAGGCTCTTTTTTTTGATTTCTGTAAATGATGTTTTGAAAATCTGTCAAGGAATTGGATAAGATCAGTTGAAAGTCCCATATTATTCACCGGATTAAACCGATTGTAACTTATTGAGTCAAAAGGTGACAATAGCATCCCCATAATTTTCCTTTGATGGCATCCATTTACCTTCAGTCCGTTTTCTTACAAAGCAAGGAAAACCAATTTTAAATTTGAAGTTCGGCAACCTTTGACTTCCCGCTAGGTTTTTATTCTATGTTATACTACAAGCAATTTTTACATAAGGAGAGTAGCGAATGGATTGTATTTATCCATGGCGCCGGGGGAAGTTCCGCCGTTTGGTATAAGCAGCTTCGGGATTTTCAAAAAGATTACAATTTGCTTTTGATAGACCTCCGAGGACATGGCAAGTCCACAGATCTTCCTCAAGCAATTTGGAATCAAGAATATACTTTTGAAGCAGTCACAAAAGATATTATCGAAGTTCTTGATCATCTGAATCTCCCTCCTGCTCATCTCATGGGGGTGTCTCTTGGTACTATTCTCGCTCGTAAGTTGGCAGAAATGAGGCCTGAAAAAGTAAAAAGTTTGGTCATGGCTGGTGCCGTTACAAGGTTGACCACACAAAGCAGGATTTTGGTCTTTTTAGGAAATACCTTCAAAAGATTCATTCCTTATATGTGGCTCTACAAGCTTTTTGCCTTTATCATTATGCCAAGAAAACAACATGCCGAGTCAAGAAATCTCTTTATTCATGAGGCCCAGAAACTCTGCCAAAAGGAATTTGTCCGTTGGTTTAAGCTGACCAAGGATATTAATCCCTTGCTCAAATATTTTAAGGAGAAAGATATCGGGATACCCACACTGTATGTCATGGGAGATCAGGATGTCATGTTTTTGGAGCCGGTGAAAAAACTGGTAAAGGATCACAAAAATTCGATCCTTACTATTCTTGAAAAATGCGGGCATGTAGTTAATGTCGAAAAACCCGATCAGTTTAATCAGCTCTCATTAGCCTTTATAAAAAACCACCAGTAATAGTCTTTTTCCCAAATGAAAAAACAAACAAAAGTTCTAGTAATCATTGGTATTCTACTCATTGTTGTTGTTTCCTTCCTTTATCCAAGGTTTGGAAATCAAAATGAGGGAGTAGCTCCCCCTCCAGCTGCTCCTGGTGCCGGGCCGGGTGGCGGAGGTCAGCCAATTCCTGTCAATGTGATCAAACTAAAAAAGGAAACTTTGAGTAATCAGCTTCAAGTGTCAGGTACGATCTTGCCCAATGAGTCAGTAGACTTGAAGCCTGAAATATCAGGATTGGTTACTAGAATTAACTTTAAGGAAGGTCAATATGTAACCAAGGGTACCCCATTGGTTTACTTGAACGATGATGAGCTTCAGGCTCAATTCCAAAGATTACAATACACACAGAAGCTTTTTCAAACCCAGGAAAATCGACAAAAACAGCTGCTTGCCAGAGAGGCGATCAGCCAAGAGGAGTATGACATTGTCCTCAATCAATACAATACAGCACTTTCTGATATCAAATTGGTAGAGGCTCAATTGCAAAAAACAGTCATTAGAGCGCCATTTAATGGAATTTTGGGTTTGAGACAAGTTTCTGAAGGATCCGTGATCAACTCCTCTAATGTGATCGTGAGTATTGTGAATATAGATCCGATCAAGATAGAATTTTCGATTCCTGAGCGATATTCTACTCAGGTTTCAGTGGGTTCACCCATTTTCTTTAGCAGTGAGTCTTCCAGCGAGGAAGTACAAGGAAAAGTTTATGCTTTTGAACCTCAGATCGATCCTGCTACCCGTACTCTGAAACTTAGGGCTGAAAGTCCCAACAAAAGCGGAAAATACCTTCCTGGTATGTTTGTCAAAATCAGATTTGTGCTTGAAGTAAAAGAAGATGCACTTATGGTTCCGGCTGAGGCTGTGATTCCAGAATTGTCTGGCTACAAAGTCTTTGTAGTCGGGGCAGATGGAAAGGCAGAACAGCGGATGATTGAAATCGGTACCCGTACAGATACGCATGTCCAGATCATTTCTGGATTAAATGAAGGCGATCAGGTACTTACTACAGGAGTGATGCAAGTAAGGCAAGGAATGCCTATCCAACCCAATCAAATCAATTAATCATGTCCAGTCTCTCGAGTCTAAGTATCAATAGGCCGGTTTTGGCCATAGTGATGTCTTTGGTGATTCTTCTTTTTGGAGGAATCGGGATTTCTCTTTTGGGTATTCGGGAATATCCTTCGGTAGACCCGCCGGTGATCAACGTGAGTACCTCCTATGTTGGTGCCAACGCTGATGTGATCTTGGCTCAAATCACCGAGCCACTTGAGGAACAAATCAATGGTATCCAAGGAATCAAATCCCTTACATCGACCAGTGCTGATGGTAGAAGCAATATCACAGTTGAGTTTGAGGTCGGAGCTGATTTGGAAGCAGCAGCAAATGATGTAAGAGATAAAGTGTCTGGTGCACAGCGAAACTTGCCACCTGATGCGGAGCCTCCGGTCGTCTCCAAAGCCGATGCTGATTCCCAACCAATCGTAGGGGTAAATGTCAAAAGTGATAAAAGAAGTCTTTTGGAATTGACTGAATTAGCAGACAATGTGTTCAAAGAAAGGCTTCAAACCATCCCAGGAGTGAGTAGAGTTCAGATTTGGGGTGAAAAAGAATATGCTATACGTTTAAGAATGGACCCACTGAAAATGGCTTCCTACGGTATTACTCCGATGGATGTGCTAAGTAAGGTTCAAAGCGAAAATGTGGAATTGCCTTCAGGAAGAATTGAAGGTCAAAGCATTGAATTGTCTGTGCGTACCAAAAGCCGCTTGAGTTCTCCGCAAGAGTTCAATGACTTGATCATCAAAGAAAGCGCAACAAATATTGTTCGTTTTCAGGATATCGGAACAGCTGAGCTCTCCGCACTAAATGAAAAGACATTGCTAAGACGCGATGGAGTCCCTATGGTAGCGGTGGTTCTTGTTCCACTTCCCGGATCGAACAATATTGAAATAGTAGATGAATTTTACAGAAGATTGGATGGGATTACCAAAGACCTGCCTGCCGATGTGGGTGTAGAAATTGGATTTGATGGTACGACTTATATCCGCCAGTCCATCAGTGAAGTAGAAGAGACAATTATCACTGCATTTATTCTAGTTGTGGCGATTATCTTCCTTTTCCTTAGAGATTGGAGGACCACCTTTATTCCAGTGGTAACTATTCCTATCTCTCTGGTAGGTGTGTTTTTCATTATGTATTTGATGGATTTCTCCATCAATGTGCTTACTCTTCTGGGAATTGTATTATCCATCGGACTTGTGGTGGATGATGCGATTGTAGTATTGGAGAATATCTATGCACGGATTGAAAAAGGAGAAAAGCCACTGGAAGCGGCAGCCAAAGGTTCAGAGGAAATTTTCTTCGCAGTTATTGCAACAACTGTTGCCCTTGCTGCCGTGTTCTTGCCTGTTATTTTCTTGACAGGTACCACAGGCAGGTTGTTTAGAGAGTTTGGAATTGTAGTTGCAGGATCCGTAATTATTTCTGCCTTTGTAGCCCTTACCATGACCCCGATGCTTAGTGCCAGAATGCTTAAGCATAGGGAGAAGCAAAATGCTTTTTACAATCTAACCGAGCCCTTCTTTGTGTGGTTAAATGACATCTATGATAGGGCCCTAAATAGATTTATGAAGGTCAAGTGGGTCTCTTTCCCGATTATTGGATTGATGGGGGTTGGTATTTACTGGTTTTTTTCACAACTCCAGACAGAACTCGTTCCTATCGAAGATCGCTCAGAGCTTCGAATCAACATGACTGGACCGGAAGGAGCCACATTTTCTTTCATGGATAATGTGATCAATTCGGTTTCTAAAGACCTAATGGATAGTATTTCTAGTAAAGAAAGAGCAGCTGTTATTAGCATTACCTCTCCAGGTTTTGGTACATCAAATACTAACTCTGGATTTATTCGTCTTTTTTTAACAGATGCTGATAAAAGAGAACGAACTCAACAACAAATCTTCAATGAAATAAATGGAAAGCTCAAAAATATAACAGCTGTGAGGGCATTTGCCCAGCAACCTGTTACCATTGGAGATAGAAGAGGTGGCTTACCAGTTCAGTATGTCATTCAGGCTCCGACTTTGGAAAAATTGAAAGAAGTGATTCCGGAATTTTTGGAAAAAGCCAATCAAAATCCAGCTTTCATTTTCACGGATATCAATTTGAAGTTCACCAAACCAGAACTTGAAATTGAAATTGACCGGGAAAGAGCCAGAAACATGGGTGTGTCTGTTCAGGAAATTGCCCGTACTCTTCAGCTTTCTTATTCAGGTCAGCGTTTTGCCTACTTTATCAGAGGCGGTAAGCAGTACCAAGTGATCGGTGAAATGAGACTCCAAGATCGAAATGAACCTGTCAATCTTAGAATGCTTTACGTGAGAGGAGACAATGGTCAGTTGGTACAGCTTGATAACCTCGTGAAAGTGGTGGAAAAAAGTACTCCTCCTCAGCTTTATCGATTCAATCGATTCGTAAGTGCAACAGTTTCCGCAAACCTTGCAGAAGGTTACACAATCGGAGCGGGATTGGATGAAATGGATAAGATCGCCGCCGAGGTACTGGACGACACTTACTCCACAGACGTATCGGGACCTTCCAAAGAATTCAGAGAGAGTTCTAACAGCTTGCTTTTCGCTTTCATCTTTGCGCTTGTCTTGATTTATCTTGTCTTGTCAGCTCAGTTTGAAAGCTTTGCAGATCCGCTTACGATCATGTTTACCGTGCCACTGGCTATTTTCGGAGCATTGGCAACCCTTTGGATTTTTGACTTCACACTCAATATTTTCAGTCAGATCGGGATCATTATGCTGATTGGTTTGGTGACGAAAAACGGCATCTTGATCGTAGAATTTGCCAATCAACGTAAGGAACAAGGTATGGATGTGTATGAGGCAATTTATGGGGCAGCAGTTTCCCGATTCAGGCCGATTTTGATGACCAGCTTGTCTACCATTTTGGGAATTCTCCCTATCGCGCTTGCCTTGGGTGCTGGCGCTGAAAGTAGGGTCCCTATGGGTGCGGCAGTAATCGGCGGCCTAACCTTCTCAACTATCCTTACACTATTCGTAATC
>CALRRX020000160.1:0-6977 GCA_943370675.1 Reyranella massiliensis 521
CTTATCAGAATCATCCAAAATGGAGGAATTTAACCTCGCAACTCGGTAAAATTTTAAATGACTGAACCATGAGAAAATTCATTGAACGGGATCGAGAAAAAATCATTAACATTTTAGTTAATTCTTTCGAAGGTAATAAATCTGTGGATTTCGTAGTCGGCAAATCGACAGCTTCCCGGAGAATTCTGATGGAGTACAGTTTGGCAAACTGTCTGGAAAACGGGGAAGTTTATATCTCCGAAAGTGGCAAATCCTGTGTCCTGATCAAGTATTCTGACCGAAAGCGAAAGCCTTTTAATCTTTGGCTTTGGGATTTGAAACTTGCCCTCCAGGGAATTGGAGTTTCAAGAATATCAAAGGTGCTCAAGCGAGAATCCAGCATCGAAGCTTCCCAGCCCAAAGAGCAATTTCTCTATGTTTGGTTTATCGGTGTTGATCCAGAAATCCAAGGTAAAGGGGAGGGTTCTAAACTCCTCAAGTCAGTTCTTGACTTGGCTGAAGAGAAGAAACTCCCGGTTTGTTTGGAGACTTCCACAGAACGCAATTTTAAATGGTATGAGAATTTCGGGTTCTCAGTTTATGCATCTTCCGTTCAATTTGGCTTCCCGTTTTATTTCTACAGAAAGGATTAATTATGACAGTGTTTGGAACTGACATGCATTTGGCGACATTCATTTTTGTCGTTTGTGAGGTGCTATTTTTTGTTTCTCAGTTGGTTTTTTACCTGCAAAATCCCGCTGAAAAGAATCGTCAATACTATTTGATTCTCCTGGGTCTTTTGATCATTTACAATATTGCCGGAGGCTTGTTTCCTGATCCCGAGCTTTCGATTGATATCAATTTGCAGATCAATCTTGCCTATGGGACCGGATTTGTGATGGGGGCATATTTCCCCTACTATTTTTATAGGGTTTTTGAGCTGGATGATTTGAGGTGGAATGCGCGAATTGGCGTTTGGATATTCTTGATAGCGCCATTCCTGCTTTTCTTTTGTATTGGTCTTCCATTACTGGATGATCTTCCGGCCACCATTTGGTATGGATTAGCGATCCCATTGGTTTATGCGATTTATCTAATCGTGATCATTTTTCTGAGTATCAGAAAGAAATTTGAAGGGTCACAAAATTCATTGGAAGCAATTCTGACTTATTCGGCAGCGGTGCCATGGGTATTACTGCCGGTTTTTAGCTATGTCGATGCTTCCCAATTTGTGGAAGTGATTTGCACAAATGTTGGCTTCATCATAATTACCTTTTTGTTTATCCGAAAGATGATCTTCGAAAACAGAAAGGTCTTCGCAAAACTCAATGATTCCGACCTGAGACTATCGGTTGATCCCAGTGAATTTTTTGGGCAAAGATGCGCTGAATTTGGTTTGACCAAGAGAGAGTGCGAAGTGGCTGAGAAGGTTGCCCAAGGCCTTACCAGCAAAGAAATAGCCCAGGTACTTTTTATTTCAGAAAGAACAGTCAACAAACACCTTCAGGCGATTTTTAAAAAAGCTGACAGCAAAAACCGAGTTGAGCTGATCAACGCCCTGAATTCCTACTCATAATCCTGATTTTCTAGGCTTTATCCTCTGACTAAGTATATCTGCGTATAGGGATTTCTATATACGCAGATATGCCTATTTATCGCATTTACGCAGTTTTAGGTATTTTTTTTCGCCTGAGGAATCCAATCCTTTACCCCCATCAACATGTAGCCATGATGGAGAAAAGAGAAAATCTCTCTTGGGTATCGGTCCGATTAAAGCCGGATGTTTTTGCCCGATTGAAGGAGGAAAGCAGATCTCTTAGAGTGTCATTGAGCCACTTGATCAGAATGAAACTAAGTTCTGAAACGGTCAAGATCATTGACACCAAGGGAATCCTAAATGCAATCGATAAGGTGGTTGCCGAACAGGCCAGGGTCAACAATAATATCAACCAGCTGGCCAAGCATGCCAATACCTATCGGGACAAAATTTCCCCGGAGATTTTTCTGAATCATACCATTCAGATGGCCAAGCATCTTGAGCATCGGGATTTCATGAACAAGTTTTTGAAACAGATTTATCAGGCAATCAAATGAGAGTTAAGATCCTTTCCAGCGCCAGTTCATTCAATGGGGTAACCTATAACACGAACAAAACCCAAAATGAAAAGGGAGAGCTGACCAGGCTCCGGAATTTCGGGTATTTGCAGGACACCAAGGATGTGGGCCCGAATGAGGTGAAAAATTACCTGACAGCTTATTCGAACAGAAATACACAGGTCAAGGACAAGCAGTTTCATGCCATGATCAGTTGCAAGGATAGGGAATATTCCAAAGATGAGCTGACGGATATTGCCCATGAGTGGATTGATAAAATGGGCTATGGAGACAATCCTTTTTTGATTGTTTTTCACAAGGACACGGCAAATAACCATGTCCATATTGTGTCATCGAGGATCGACAATGAAGGCAAAAAGATCAGTGATTCTTTTGAAAAGCTAAGGGCACAAGAAGCAATTAACGAGATAATGAGACGCAATCCCAAGCATGAAGCAGTTAAGGCTGCGGATAGCTTGATGGAGTTTCGCTTCAGTACCAAAGCCCAAGGATTCCTGTTCCTGGAAAACTTGGGATTCAACCTGAGGGAAAAAGACGGGCAGATCGAATTGATCAAATATGGTTCAGTGCAAGGTCAGATTCCTTTTTCAGAAATCAACCAAAAGATACAGTCCTATCAGTTTGATAAGGATCGCGCCAAACAGCTGAAGGCGATTTTGGATCGGTATTCCAAGGTTTACCAGACCCTTCCAACATGTCTTTTTGAACCTAAACCCGGCGGCAAAAAAGGAAATCAAACCGGGTATCGCTCGGATCTCGGTGATTTTATCCGGGACAAATTTGGAATTCAGCTCGTATTCCATGGCAAAGATGGAAAAAGGCCCTACGGTTATTCCCTGATTGATCATGCCAACAAGATCATTTTTAAGGGAAGTGAGGTATTTCCGATTCAGCGATTTTTTGAGCAGGAAGGTGAACGTAAAACCTATCAATTTCAGAAACCAAGCAAGGACAAACCGATCGATTTGATCGAGGCAAAAGTAAAGCTCCAATCTGCCCTCAATGATTTTTCTACTGTTCGGCAAGGCCTGGAGCACCACGCTTTAAAGCTGGAGAATAGGGATGGGAATTCTTACCTGAAAACAGCTCAAGGTGATATCGCGGCCAGTGACATTCTTTCTCCTGAACAACAGCTGGCATTACGGCAATATTTCCAAGAAAGCGAAGCCCATCGAGAGATACAGAGCCAAGGGATTTTTGACTTGGCCCCGGTGCTCAACATCGCTAATGACATCGATGATGAAGCAGTGCACGGCAGGAAAAGAAGCAAAAAACGCAAGGGAGATAATGAAATCACCAGATAAAGAGAAGGCCATGATCATTCTATTCGCAAACCAAAAAGGCGGAGTTGGAAAAAGTACCCTCGCAGTGCTGTTTTCAAATTTTGCCGTCCAGAAAAGGAAAAGAAAGGTGAAAGTCTTTGATATGGACTTTCAGCAGTCGCTTTACAACAAGTATCTCAATTCAGACCTCTTGGAAAATGAGAAGTTGTATGAAGTCGAGTTGTCAAATATTCCCGGATTCAAATCCATTAAGAAGCGAGCCGCCCAAGATCCCAAAATTCTCACCGTCATAGACCTTGCCGGGAGAATGGATGACGACAACCTGGTCCCGGTACTCAAGGAATCAGAATTGATCATCTGCCCATTTTGCTACGATGAATACAGTGTCACGAGCACCTTTGAGTTTTGCTACGTGGTCAAAAAGGTGAACCCCGAGAGTCGGATTATCCTGATCCCAAACAGAGTCAAAACATCGGTCAAGTACGAAACCTTGGAGAGCGTCAATCAGGCACTTGGCCAATTTGGTGTGTTGACCAACCCGGTATCGGACCGGATAGACTTTCAAAGAATGACTACCTCTTACACTCCGGAATCGCTCGTGCCTATCCTGGATCCCATTTTCAACAAATTATTTGATGACCATATAGAAGCAGATCAGCCATGGGAAACGGAGACTATATAAGCAAGCTAGTGAATGGGGTTCGGGAAGGAATGGTGCTATCAGAAAAAGAAGAAAAAGAAGCATTTGTTCCTCAAGAAAAAACAGAAACCAATACTGTAAAAATTGATATCGATGTGCTTTTGGAAAGCATAAGAGATTTTGAAATCAAGGGTAATTCCAAGAGGCTGATTCGCATAGATGCAAGGAATGAGAACATTCTCAAACATTTAAATTTCTTGTTCGGCATTAGTGTGACCTCCTTTGTGAATTTTTTGTGCTGGGATTTTTTGAAGAATCATCCAGAACTGGTCAACGAAATCAAACAATCTTTAAAACAACTAAAGCTATGAGCTGGACAGACTTCTTTCTATACCTATCCCTTTTCTATGTGGTGTACTATGCGGTAAATGTCGTCTTCGATGTTTTGCGCAAACCACAACTTTCAGAAGTGTCGGCAGGGAATACCTACACATTCCAGACGGACCTCAATGAGTTTGATGAAAGCCCAACGGTGATTGAGGATAATGACCCGGTGCCTGATCCTGTGAAGCCCAAGACAGAATCTGCTTCCCAGACGGAAGTATGGGTCAACAGCGAGGAGGATTCAGAGGAAATCGAATTTGAAATCAATGATCCCAGTCCAGTAAAATCTACAGGAGGGGTGACTACACTCAATTCCCTCTTTGTCCTGGCCAAGGAAGGCAGTATTGAAATGAAAAAGAAAGTCGTGTTCTCATGAAGCTCCTTCATCGGCTATTCCTATGTGCTATCCTTTCCCTCTTTCTCTATTTGTCGGGATCGGAGACTTATAGCCAATCCCCTCCGGGAGTTTCAAAATTTCAGGAAGTGGAGACCGATATGAAAAGTTTTTATGTCGCTCTCTCCCGATTCTCATTTGTCATAGGTGCCGTCTCGGGATTATTGGGTGGACTTCGAGTCTACAATAATTGGCAGATGGGAAGACATCAGATCGATGTTCAGGTAGTCAGTTGGTTCGGAGCCTGCCTATTCCTGGCTACGATGGGCTTTTTTCTCAGCGGACTGTATGCTGTCCCACTGACTTGAAACCTAAAAGAATCAAAATCAACAATTAATATTTTCTCACTTAAACTATTAAAACGATGTTCAACAGAACCAAAAAAATGATCTCAAGCGCATTGTTTGTGACGCTTGCAACTACAACCACCAGAGCCCAAGGTGTTCAGGGAATTGTCGCAGCAGAATCGTCTCTACTCGCCTATGTGGATCCCGTGGCTAGTCTTTGTTTGGTGATTGGAGCCGTAGTAGGGCTGATCGGAGGGGTAAGAGTTTACATCAAATGGAATTCCGGTGATCAAGACATCAATAAAGAATTGATGGGATGGGGTGGTTCTTGCCTGTTTTTGGTCTTGGTAAGTGTGATCATCAAAGCGTTTTTCGGTGTCTGATGGCTAAGCAATTTCCGATATATAAGGGGCTTCAAAAGCCTCTTATATATCGGGGCTTTCAAGGGAAATACATCGGATGGGGAGTCGCTTCCTTAGTTATCGCTGTCATCTCAGGAGGATTGATTGGAAGCTTAACCAGTATGGTTTTAGGTGGGGTGATTACCCTATCAGTCATGACAACCGGACTTTTCATCACCTCACAGCAACAGAAAAAAGGCCTGCATAGCAAAACAAGGTACAAAGGGGTATTTCAGATCGCTACATCCTTAAAATCGAAGTAATCATGTTCAGGAAAAAAAGGAATGAATTTAAGCTTCCCTATCTGGGGATTGAAGATCAGATCCATGGTTTTCATTGTTTATTCAATCTGAAGGGTGACTTTGGTGTCATCCTTAGATTGGACAATCCTGTCTTGCAATATTCAGCGGATTCTTCCAAATACGATTCCTTTCACCAGCTATACACCAACCTGATCAAAATATTGGGTGAAGGGCACCTGATCCAAAAACAGGACATTTTTTCAAGAAAGACCTACAGCGAAAAATTCTCAACAGAATACCTACAGCGAAAGTATGATGACCATTTCCAGGGGAGGCCATACACTTCTTTGAAGACATTTTTGGTGATTACCAAACGGGCAAAAGGCAGATACAGTCAAAAGTCAGTGATGGACTTTATTCAGACCCTGGGTAAGGTGACCGACCTTTTTGAACGTGCGGGAATCAAGACAGAGGCACTCTCAAAAATTGAGACTGACCGATATGTGAAGCGAATTCTCAGTATGAATTTCCATGAGGAAAAGATTGTGCTGGACAACCTACTTGCCGAAGACAGCCAAGTGGAAAGTGGAGAAAGAGCTTTTCGGTCGATAACCTTGGTAGATACCGACAAAGTAGAACTTCCGGAAAAAGTGACCACTCACTTGGAGCGTAACGACAAGGATAGCCTGAAAGGGTTTCCGGTGGATAATAAGGCCTTCCTTTTCGATGTCCCTAATTTCCAAACCATAGTTTATAACCAGGTCATTGAAATTATTGAGCAGAGATCAACGCTGAACAAGCTTGAATTGAAACGGAAGCGGCATTCCGGGATACCCGATCCAGCCAATAACATCTGTGTCGAAGATATCGACAGGTTATTGGAAGACGTGGCCAGACACAATCAGCTTTTGGTCAATTGCCATTTCAATGTGGTTGTTTCCGCCAAGAAAGAGCACATCCAAGGAGCTTGTAATTATGTGGAGTCCTCACTTTTCCAACAGGGGATTGTGGCCAATAAGAATTCCTATAACCAACTTGAGCTTTTCAGGACACTTCTTCCCTGCAATACCGCTGAGTTGAAAGTTTATGATTACTTCCTGACCACCTCGGATGCTGCATTATGTTTTTTCCTGAAGGAGTCCCTGAACAAGGATGAGATAAGCGGTTTCCAGATCCGATTTACAGATAGACAGGGAATCCCTTTGAAGATTGATCCGGCTGATTTACAGATGCAAACCAATAGGATCAACAA
>CALRRX020000161.1:0-6967 GCA_943370675.1 Reyranella massiliensis 521
AAAGATCTCCGAATCCAAAAAGCAAGAGAAAAAGTATTGGAATTCGGTTCATATCCTTTTGGGCTAGCTTATAATGATATCATGATACGCTTTTTCCCATGTAAATAAAAAGGGGCTGTTTGCCAAAAGGAAAATCTCTCAAGCCTGAAAGCAGGAATAAACCTTACAACCCACTCGCAAGCGCATTCTTTCCTCTTTTTAAGATCAGCTTTTCCCGGATTTTTTCACTTCTGTAAAAAGCCAAAGGATCAGCTTCTCCTCCACTTTGAATGCGAGCTTCCCGAACCAAGGATCGTACATCCGTCAAAAAGGCTTCTTGCAACACTTCTTGAGCACCGACTACATCGCCTGAGAGTTGACATTCGTTCAACTTTTTTCGATCTACCAAAAGCGCTTTGGCATAAGCCTGAGAAATCGCCTCAAGTGCCTGAATCAAATCTTCCAGCGGATCCTTAGTGTTGTGACTCGCATCGATCATCCAAGAGATGGAATCCCAAGTTTGCGCTCCTTCAGCCGCTCCACCGATCAGTTCGCAAAAGATCAAAAACAACTGATACGGCTTCACACTGCCCGTACTGAGGTCATCATCCCCATACTTGCTGTCATTGAAGTGGAATCCTGCGAGCAAGTTTTGATGCATCAGCGTGGCCACGATCTGTTCGATATTGGTATTGGGCAGGTGATGCCCGAGATCCACCAGTACTTTGGCACGATCGCCCAACTGTCGACAAATCAAGGCTGAAGTCCCCCAATCCGGAATGACTGTATGATAAAAATTCGGTTCGTATGGCTTGTATTCCAGCAACAGCTTCCAATCGGCAGGCATTCCGACATAGATTTCTTTCAATGAATCTATCGTCCATTGAAGCGATTTTCGGAAATGTGCCTGTCCAGGAAAATTACTTCCATCTGCCAGCCAAACCGTCAAGCCCTTACTTCCCAAACTTTTCCCGATCTCAATTACCTGAAGGTTATGCTCCACGGCTTGAGCGCGGATGGCAGCTTCGGCATTGCTCAAGGAACCCATTTTGTAGGAAAGCGGCTGACCGTAATCCTGAAAGGTATTGCTGTTCATCGCATCGAAGCCGATTCCCAAGCTTGCCGCCTTTTGCTTGACCGCCTCCGCATCCTGAGGAATATCCCATGGAATGTGGAGGGAAACGGCATCTGTTCGCCTAGTGAGTTTGGCCAAAAGGCCGATATCTTCCAATTTTTCTTCCAAGTTTCGCGGCTCGCCTCCGATCGTAAACCGCCCAAAACGAGTGCCTCCCGCTCCCAGCGCCCAACTCGGCACCGCAATGTGAAATGCAGAAATCCGTGAGATGGGCTCAGCTGCATTTATTCCCTTTGCGTCCAGCTGTTCGGAAAGTAGGCTTAGGGATTTTTGGTGAAATTCAGTCGACATGGAAGGTATGAGTTATTGGTTATTGGTTATTGGTTATTGGTTATTGGTTATTGAATTTGATAATTGGTCATTGAATTTGATCAATTTTCTTCCGTCTTCGGTCTACTGTCTTCCTTCTTATTGATCCAAAACGGCGCAGTCACCATCCAAACAACCATCCCGATTCCCATCCAAACCTTCATGGAGCTCATCTCCATAGTTCCAACAAAGAAAAGTACAGGAGGCAGAATGGACAAAACTAATCCAATCGCTGAGGCAAGTTTCAACAGACTTTTCATTTGGCAAGAGATTTATTCAATGGGTATTTCATTTTTGACAAGACTACGAAAATGGCTACAGCCACAAACCAACCAGGAAGGCCAAGGAAGAAAATCTCCACACCATAAAATAGGTTAAGCCACAAGCAAAAACCCAAGGTCAGAATCCAGCTGAGCAAAGCAGGCAGATTGAAATGAGTCTTCGTATTTAAGGCAGCTTCCGATTGAAAGCCCATCTTTTTCGCAAAGTAGAAATCGGCAAAAATAACCGCTCCCATAGGCATTAATAGTAAGCCATAAAGGGCCACGAAATCAAGTAACTTCATGACCAAAGCCGGAAAGCAAGCCGCCAAGCTCGTGATACCACCTACGATGGCTGTGATTTTCCAAGTGGGCACGTTGGGAAAAATGCCCTGCAAAGCCAATCCTGCACGATAAATGGTCGGATTGGCGGTGGTCCAGCCTGCAATGATCACGCAAACCGCCCCCGCAATCCCTAGTGTATCATATGCGATCTGTCCAGGCGCAAATTCCTGAGAACCGGTATTTGCTTGAAGAAATACTGCGTACAGGATTCCTGAAGCTATCCAAGCTACAAAATGTCCTAAATACACTCCTGCAAACACGGTAAAACCCGAAGTCCAAGATTTGGCATATCTCAAAATCGTAAGATCAGACATGCCGATATGCATGGCCATATTGCAAAACCAGGCAAAGAAGATGATATGCCAAATGGTAAATCTGGACATTCCTGGCAGCGGTACGCCATTCCAAATCACTTCCTGAGCTATGGAAAACAATTCATCTACCGACCCTACTCCAAGTTGAGCCAAACCCACTATTGCTGCTGCAAAAAAGACTAAAATCATCCAAGGGGACATGACATTGGCAAACTTCGACACCTGATTGTATCCCTGAATGGCGACCAACGTAATCACCACACCCATAAGCAACACGGTCAAAATCCAACCTGGAGTACGCGGAAGCCAATCATTTAAAGTAGGCATTTCCAGATCGAACGGAATCCCAACAGCAGTCGCTGACACTGCGATCATCGAACCTGCCAAAAAACAAAACATGAGTGCATTGACCAGATTGTACCAGGGAACAAGATTTTTACCTGCAATCCGCTCCAATTGATAATAAAGCGTCATCCGCTTGGTAGTAGCAATTGGCGCTGTGATCAATCCCCAACTCAATACCGCTAGCAGGTTCCCAATCAAAAGTCCAAGAACCAAGTCAATCGCCCCTACACCGTGTGCCACAAACAGTGGCCCGATGACAAATTCGGTACCAGCGGTATGCTCGCCGGCATACATTCCCAAGAAACTCTTGCTTCCTTTCAGTTGATCATTGGGGATGGGCGTTCGCTCAAACTCATTGGTCGGAGCCACCAACTTCTTTACAAGTCCGATCCTGCTCATAGATTTTATTTTGGGTTCAATAAACTAAACAAACTCACCTGCCCTATCCTGCCCTGTCAGAAGAATTTATCACACTTTAACCACTTTTATTCTGGGAAAAGTGACTAGGAAAATAGACTTTAGCAGTAGTTAGCAGAAAAGCCAAAAAAACCATTTTGGCATAAATAAAAAAATCAAACAAAAACCTATTCACTCAAGACACTACAGGATACCGAAAGCCATGTTTTAGTAGAAATTCATGGTATAACCAGTAGACCTGCACGTATGAATACACCGATTATGAGTTTTAACTATGTAAGCTACCTCTGGGATGAGGCCAAAGCGGCTACCCTGGCAGGAAATGAAGTCGATCTTTTAATTTACCGATCCAATATACTGGGAGCAGATCTCAGAATCACCAACTACGGAGGAGGCAACACTTCCTGTAAAACCATCGAGCTAGACCCTCTGACCAAAGAACCTGTTGAGGTCATGTGGATCAAGGGCTCGGGAGGAGACATTGGCACGATGACACGTTCAGGTTTGGCAGGACTATACGTGGATAAATTGCGGTCTTTGAAGGGAATCTACAGAGGTATCGAATTTGAAGACGAGATGGTGGAGCTATTCAACCATTGCATCTATGATTTAGCATCCAAAGCTCCCTCTATTGATACACCGCTCCATGGCTTTTTGCCATTCAAGCATATTGATCACTTGCACCCGGATGCAGCGATCGCCATCGCCGCTTCAAAAGACGGTGAGCAAATCACCAAAGACCTCTGGAAAGGCGCTATCGCCTGGGTTCCTTGGCAGCGTCCTGGGTTTGATCTTGGTCTCCAGCTGAAAGAAGCTTTGGATACTAATCCCGGTATCAGAGGAATCATGCTAGGCGGTCATGGACTGTTTACGTGGGGTGACACCGCATACGAATGTTACATGAACAGCTTGGAAGTCATCGAAATGGCTTCTTCCTATTTGGCTGAAAATTACGGCAAGAAAAGACCGGTTTTCGGAGGTGAAAAAGTAAAATCCTTGGATCCAAGCCAACGGAAATCTCAGGCTGCCAAGCTTGCTCCGATCTTGAGAGGACTAGCCTCTTCTGAGCGTCGCATGGTGGGCACTTTCAATGACAATGACACTGTACTCCAGTTTATCAACAGCAATGATCTGGGAAAACTAGCCCCAATGGGCACTTCCTGTCCTGACCATTTTCTACGAACCAAAATCAGCCCACTGGTTTTAGACCTGGCTGCAGACGCTGAGTTGACAGATGTAAAAGGACTAAAAGAAAAAATCGGCGCAGCATTCCAAGCTTACCGTGAGATGTACGCCGACTATTACCAAAAACATAAGCATCACAATAGCCCGGCAATGCGAGACCCGAATCCTGTGGTGATTCTTTGGCCGGGAGTTGGCCTGTTTAGCTATGCGAAAGACAAGCAAACCAGCCGAGTGGCATCCGAATTCTACATCAATGCCATCAATGTGATGCGAGGTGCAGAAGCAGTTTCTGAATACGTTTCTCTTCCACTTCAGGAAGCGTTTGACATTGAATACTGGTTGCTTGAGGAGGCGAAGCTTTCCAGAATGCCAAAAGAAAAACCACTTTCCAGAAAGATCGCCTTGATCACAGGAAGTGCTGGCGGAATCGGAAAAGGCATTGCGGATCGATTTGCCCAAGAAGGGGCCTGCGTGGTCCTGACAGATATCGATCAGGAAAGACTCAACGGGGCTGTTGCCGAATTTGAAAAGAAATATGGAAAAGATGCGGTCCTTGGAGCAAGACTCGATGTAACCAATACAGAAAGTCTGGCTGAAGCCATTCAAGCGACTTGCCTGAAGTTTGGAGGAATCGACATTGTAGTCAACAATGCAGGAATTTCCATTTCTCGTGCTTTCGAAGATCATACTCAAAACGATTGGGATCGACTCAACGACATCCTTGTGATGGGCCAATACCATGTGTCAAAAGTGGGTGTAGATCTGATGCGTCAGCAAGGCCTTGGTGGAGACATAGTCAACGTGGTAAGCAAAAACGCGCTCGTGGCAGGACCGAAAAATGTGGCCTACGGAACTGCAAAGGCTGCGCAACTTCACATGTCCCGATTGATGGCAGCCGAACTCGCCGAAGATAAAATCCGTGTCAACGTAGTGAATCCAGATGCAGTGATCGAAAACTCCAACATCTGGGAAGGAGGCTGGGCAGAAAACCGAGCCAAAGCCTATGGCATCGATGTCAAGGAACTTCCTCAGTATTATGCAAATCGAACTCTATTGAAAGAAAGTGTAAAGGTCAGCGATATCGCTGATGCTGCTTTCGCCTTTGTCGGTGGTCTTTTGACCAAATCCACCGGCAATATGCTCAACGTGGACGGCGGCCTTGCTGCAGCTTTCCCTCGGTAAAACCCGATTCCCTCTTTTACCCTAAGCACTATACCCAATAACCCTGTAACCTATGCTTCTTGACAAATCTGAAAAAATCGCCGTGGATTCACGCACGCCGAAGTACCTCCAGGTAGTCAATTTGATCTTGGAGGATATCGAAAAAGGAAAACTGAAAATCGGTGACAGAATCCCATCTATCAATGAGACCAGTTTTGACTTTCTATTATCCCGTGACACCGTAGAGAAAGCCTACAATGAATTGAGAGACCGTGGCATTATTTCCTCCGTGAGGGGAAAAGGATTCTACATCTCTTCCACCAAAATGGAACACAAAGTGAAAGTCCTGCTGCTTTTCAATAAGCTCAGTTCGTACAAAAAACTTATCTATTATTCCATTTTGGATACGCTAGGACCTCAGGCAACGGTGGACTTATATATTCACCATTACAACAGAAACCTGCTGGAGGACCTGCTGGAGCAAAATCTCGGGAATTACAATCAGTACGTTTTGGCACCTCATTTCTTCGACCAAAGCGGTCATCCGGAGACAGCTTATGATCTGATCAAGCGCATTCCAAAAGAAAAGCTCTTGATCATTGACAGAGCAGTCAAAGGACATGAAAATGAATTTCCAGGAGTATATCAGGATTTTGCTAAGGACATCTTTGAGGTATTGGAATCAGGAATCACTCACTTGAAAAAGTACCAGCGGTTGATCTTGGTCTTTCCGAAAGGTGAACTTTATCCGGTGGAAATCATGGACGGCTTCAAGCGATTTTGCTTTTTCCATGACTTCAAAAACCTCATTGTCGACGGTGTAGAGGATGACGAACCCTTGGATGCAGGAGACTGCTACATCGTATTGGCAGAGTCGGACTTGGTGAATCTGGTAAAAAAATCACGGGAGCAACTCCTCAAGCTGGGAAGAGAAGTAGGCGTAATCTCTTACAACGACACTCCGCTGAAGGAAATCCTTGCTGAGGGAATTACTACGATTTCGACAGATTTTGAGCACATGGGCAAATCCATCGCCGAGCAAATCTTAGGAATCGAGGACCGGATACCGATCAAAAATCCATTCCGAATGACCCTCAGAAAGTCACTGTAAACCTATTCAAAGAGAGTCCGGAATCAATTTCAGACTCTCTTTTCTTATCTATCCATTTCCACAAAAGGCACACAAATTACCATGTCCAGGATTCCGGTTACCGCTGTATTTGACATCGGCAAAACGAATAAAAAATTCTTCCTCTTTGATGAGCAACTCAAGGAAGTATTCAATACCTACACTCGATTTGAGGCGATTCCGGATGAAGATGGATTTGAAAGTGAGGCCATCTTACCCTTACGGGATTGGATGATTCAGACTTTTAAAGAGGCCTTACAATCCACAAAATTTGAAATCAAAAAACTCAACTTTTCAGGACACGGGGCTTCATTCGTTCACACGGATGAAAACGGAGAACCAGTCACTCCTCTTTACGATTACCTAAAACCCTATCCTGAAGAACTTT
>CALRRX020000162.1:0-6954 GCA_943370675.1 Reyranella massiliensis 521
TTTCTTGGGATAGTTTTGAACCATACAATTTTGTCATGGATCTTAAATCACCCCACGCATTACGATACGAACTACCTGAGGATGTCCTGAGGGAGTTTTATTCTAAGGAATTGACAGAATCGTTCGATCCTACCTTAACTGCCTCATACTATTTTCATGATGAGGAAAGCCCTTCCCTGTTTACTATAGATTTATATAAAACCCTCGAGTGGCTGCATCAACATGATTATCCCAAGCCTCTGGAAAAAGAAGTGTGTCCTATACCCGTTTTACTTTACGTGCCGGAGTTTTCTATCCAGCATTTACTTTTTCATTATGATGGCACGCCCAACTCTGCAGATCTCATTAAGAGATTTATCTTCCTTTTCAAAAATCTGATTGGTGAAAGCAAAGCGACGATCATCTCGCCATCCTTTATTCCAAAATCAAAAATCAGAGAAGAGCAAGAAATCATTCAGTTGGTGTCTTCTACTACACGAGAAACTAGCTTTATAAAATTTAATTTTAATCGAATAGGTGATTTTTGGTCTTACGCAGTCAAACATGATTGCACTCTTTTAGTCACTACAAAAAATTATCAAGCTGATCTCGCCAAGGTACTTTTTCACTTTTATCGGGGTAAAATATGGAGTGAAAAGCTCTCCTTTTACCTCTCGGTGTAAGTCATCAATCCCGCTGATTTTGGTCATGTTTTTAGGAAATAACCCCAAGTAATTTTAAAAAAAGTTAATAACAATGAGCGCAAGAGTACCCATTAAAATAGAAGAGAAATGCTATCACTGTGGTGAGGAATGTGGGCATGACTCCTTGCTGTTTGATGAAAAAAGTTTCTGCTGCCAAGGTTGTAAACTGGTATATGAGGTGCTTTCTCAAAATGATCTCTGCAATTATTACGCGATTGAATCCACCCCAGGTAAATCTCAAAAACAATCTTCTGCTCTAAAAAATCGCTTTGACTACTTAGATGATCGTGATGTAGCCAACAAGCTTCTTGATTTTAAAAACGAGGTGGAAAGCCATGTTACTTTTTACATTCCTTTAATCCATTGTGCTTCTTGTATCTGGCTTTTAGAAAACCTTTTTCAAATCAACTCTTCCATTACTGGCAGCCGGGTGGATTTTGTCAAGAAAAAAGTTCAAATCAAATTCCTGAATTCTAAAATTTCCCTGAAGGAAGTGGTAAGTCTTCTTTCCACCTTAGGATATGAGCCTAAAATCAACCTTGCAGATCTAGACAAAAAAGAAGGTCATTCCATTGATCGAAAAACACTCACCAAACTAGGTGTAGCAGGTTTTTGCTTCGGCAATATGATGCTGTTTAGCATGCCAGAGTATTTTTCAGAAGCTCAGCTTTTGGGGGATGGATTCAAAGGACTTTTCGATTACCTCAATGTGGTGCTTTCTCTACCGATTGTGTTTTATGCGGCGAGTGATTACTACGTTTCAGCTTGGAATTCAGTCCGCCAGAAGAAAATCAATATGGATGTGCCCATCGTCCTAGGTATCATCGCTTTTTTCCTTTACTCCCTTTGGGAAATCTTCCTACAAGGCAACGCTGGCTATATGGACAGCTTGGGTGGCTTGTTGTTTTTCTTGCTTTTGGGCAAAGTCTACCAGCAAAAGACTTTCGCAACCCTTGAGTTTGATCGGGATTACAAAGCTTATTTCCCTATTGCCGTCACCAAAATGGCTAAGGATCGAGAAGAGGTCATTCCTCTAGTGAAACTTCAGGTAGGTGATGTGATTTTGGTGAGAGATGAAGAGCTAATCCCTGCGGATTCACTCTTGCTTTCAGAAAAAGCCCATATCGACTATAGCTTCGTGACTGGTGAGGAACTTCCTGTTCCAAAGCAAAAAGGTGAACTCATCTATGCAGGTGGACGCCAAAAAGGCGATCCCATCATGCTTACTGTTCAGAAATCGCCTTCTCAGGGATACCTGACTGACCTTTGGAACAATGATTCTTTTGAGAAGGAAAACAAGAAATTATTAGAGCCTCTTGCCAACCGAATCAGCGGGGTGTTTACCTGGACTGTTTTGACCATTGCGGTGGCTGCTTTTGTTTTTTGGGTTGGAAAGGATGTGCCTTTGGCGGTGAAAGCTTTCACTACTGTTTTGATAGTGGCCTGTCCTTGTGCTCTTTCCATGTCCACTCCTTTCACCTTGGGTAATACCCTCCGGATTTTTGGAAAAGGGAAATTCTACCTCAAGAATGCAGCTGTCGTGGAGCGATTGGCGCTGATCGATACGGTTGTTTTTGACAAAACAGGAACGCTGACCGATCCCGGAAAAGCTCGTATCGACTATTTCGGAGAAGAACTTTCCTCCGAAAGCAAAAAAATCCTCAAGGCGTTAGTCGAGCGATCCACACATCCATTAAGTAATCGGATCAACCTTTGGTTGGAAAACATCACTTCTGTAACTCTAGAGAATCCTTCTGAGATCAAAGGACAAGGATTGTTTGGTAATTACAAAGGTCAAGAAGTTCGTTTGGGTTCAGCAGACTTTGTGAAGGCAAAAAATAGAGTAGAAGTGTCTTCAGGTAATCTCGTCTATTTCTCTGTAGAAGGAGTGATTCTTGGGTATTTCCATATCCAGTCTACACTTAGAGAAGGTGCTGCTAGCATTGTTAGCCAACTCGGTCAAACCTTGAATTTGCATGTGCTTTCCGGGGACCACGGCCATGAAGAGGAGTCTTTATCCAAGACTTTGAAAGGTGATGTGTCTTATCATTTCAATCAGAGTCCGGTAGATAAACTGAATTACCTCAAGTCTTTGAATCATCAGGGAAAGAACTCGCTCATGATCGGAGACGGACTCAATGATGCGGGTGCCTTACAAGAAAGTCAAGTAGGAGTAGCGATCACGGATCGAGTGAGTCATTTTTCTCCCGCGAGTGATGCCATACTTGATGCAGAATCTTTTGCCAAAATCCCTGATTTCCTCGCTTTTGCCAAGGACAGTCGCAAGATCATCAAAGCCAGCTTCGGACTGAGCTTTCTCTATAACATCGTTGGACTTTCACTTGCAGTTCAGGGACTTTTGAGTCCGGTGCTTTGTGCGATTCTGATGCCGGTGAGCAGTATTTCAGTGGTCATTTTCACTACCCTAGTAACCAATTTCATGGGTGTCCGAAAGGGGCTCATTCACTTAAATAAAGCCTAACATGGAAGTCATCTTTGTCTTGATTGCTGTCAGTTTGGTTTTGGCCGTCACGTTTTTGGTCTTGTTTTTCAGGGCGATGAAAGATGGTCAATTCGATGACAGCTACACCCCCTCGGTCCGCATCTTGTTTGAAAACCAGCCTAAAAAAATAATTAAAGATCAACCTAAAAAATCCAAGTCCTATGAATGATGCTACTTTGGAAAGGTTCCATTACGACAATAAGATTGTCAAGTTCTTTGGAGCCGCCACTATTATCTGGGGCCTTGTCGGGATGTTGGTCGGCTTGATTGCCGCTATCCAACTATTCTGGCCTGAGGCAAACATGGGGAATCCTTATACCACTTTTGGTAGGATCCGCCCATTGCATACCAATGCGGTCATTTTCGCCTTCGTTGGTAATGCCATTTTTGCAGGGGTATATTACTCCATGCCACGATTGCTCAAAACGCCGATGTGGAACACAGCCCTCAGCTGGTTTCATTTTTGGGGTTGGCAATTGATCATCCTTTCCGCAGCCTTGACTTTGCCGCTAGGGATCACCACTTCCAAAGAATATGCGGAATTGGAGTGGCCTATCGACATTGCCATAGCATTGGTTTGGGTGGCTTTTGGAGCAAACATGATCGGGACGCTAATCAAGAGACGGGAGCGACACATGTATGTGGCGATTTGGTTTTACCTGGGTTCCTTTGTGACGGTAGCTATTTTGCACATTTTCAATTCATTGGAGCTTCCGGTATCTTTTTTCAAAAGCTACTCAGCTTACGCAGGTGTACAGGATGCATTAGTGCAGTGGTGGTATGGACACAATGCGGTGGCATTTTTCCTCACGACTCCATTTTTGGGCTTGATGTACTATTTCCTTCCAAAAGCCGCCAATCGTCCGGTCTATTCCTATAAGCTTTCGATTGTCCACTTCTGGTCTTTGATTTTCATCTACATGTGGGCTGGTCCTCACCACTTGCTTTACACTGCTCTTCCTGAGTGGGCTCAAGTATTGGGTACCATTTTCTCCGTGATGTTGATTGCTCCATCTTGGGGTGGTATGGTGAATGGTCTTTTGACCCTGAGAGGTGCTTGGGATAAAGTACGTCAGGAACCTGTATTGAAATTCATGGTAGTAGCCGTGACCGCTTACGGTATGGCAACTTTCGAAGGCCCAATGCTTTCTCTGAAAAACGTAAACGCGATTGCCCACTATACCGACTGGATCGTAGGTCACGTGCACATTGGAGGCTTAGGTTGGAATGGTTTCTTGACTTTCGGTATGCTATATTGGATGTGGCCTAGACTTTTCAAAACCAGCATTTACTCTACCAAATTGGCCAATACGCACTTCTGGCTAGGTACTTTGGGTATCATCTTCTATGCTCTTCCACTTTATGTGTCAGGTTTGACTCAGTTCTTGATGTTGAAGGAATTCAATGAAGCTGGCCGATTGGCTTATCCAAACTTCTTGGAAACTGTGATCCAAATAGTTCCTATGTACATGCTAAGAGCGGTAGGTGGCACGCTTTACTTGACCGGTGCCATCATCATGGCTTACAACATGTGGATGACTGCTAAGCAAGGTAGCTTCCAAGCTACTGAAGAAGATCAAGCTCCGGCTTTGGCACGCGCTTACAATCCTTCAGGCGAATTCTGGCATAGAGCATGGGAAAGAAAGCCTGTTTTCTTCACCATTTTGGCAACTATCGCGGTGGCTATCGGTGGGGTTGTCGAGATTATCCCAACCATGTTGGTGAAATCCAATATTCCAACCATCAGCTCCGTACAGCCTTATACTCCTCTGGAGTTGGAAGGTAGGGACCTGTACATTGCCAATGGTTGTGTGGGTTGTCACTCACAGATGATCCGTCCTTTCCGATCAGAAACCGAGCGCTATGGAGAATACTCCAAGGCAGGTGAATTTGTCTACGACCGGCCATTCCTATGGGGATCTAAGCGAACCGGTCCGGATTTGCATAGAATCGGCGGTAAATATCCAGATAGCTGGCATTACCACCACATGACAGATCCTTCTTCTATGTCTCCTGGATCCCTCATGCCTCCATATCCATGGATGACAACCAATGAATTGGACATCACAGATCTTCCAGCTAAAATCAGAACCCTTCAAAAATTGGGTGTGCCTTATCCGGATGGTTTTGATGCGAAAGCTACTGCTGATTACGAAGCTCAGGCTGCCAAAGTCGTGGCAAACTTGAAAGACGCTGGTGTGGAAGTAGCTCCAAATACCGAAATCGTAGCCTTGATAGCTTACCTGCAAAGACTAGGTACCGACATCAAGAAAACTTCCGCTTCAACCAAATAAATCCTAGAAGTCATGTATAAGGAAATTCTCCGTTCGATCGAAAACATTGAGATCTACCCAATTATCTCTCTGTTGATTTTCGTAACCTTCTTTGTAGGGATGTTTATTTGGGTAGTTCGCGTGCCAAAAAGCTACGTGGATCATATGGAAGCCCTTCCAATGGATGAAAATGAATCAACCCCTTTAAAGCCATGAAAAAGTTATTTTCAATACTCACACTAATGGGCGGGTTGGCCATTCCAGCTTTAGCCCAAACCGAAGAATCCAATTGGTATACTACTTTGAGTGCGATGGATTCCAGCCAATTGACGTTGCTAATCATCCTTGGAGTGGTGTTGGTGGTCATTGTTCTCTTGCTAATTCTGATGGTCTACCTGATGTCTTTCATGGCAGCGGTATTCAAAAAGGAAAACCCGGCTTTGGCAAACGAGCCATCTTGGTGGGATAGCTTTAAGGAGCGATTCGTTACCGGTAAACTGGACGCCGTAGGCGGTAAGGAAGAAAAAGCAAAAATGATGTCTGACCACTCTTACGATGGCATCACTGAGCTAGATAACTTCATGCCTCCTTGGTTGCAATGGGTATTTATCCTTTCTATTGGTTTCGCGGTGATTTATTTTGTGGACTATACCGTGTTGGGTACAGGTCTGACAGGAGAAGAAGAATACCAAGAGGAACTAAAACTAGAAGCTGTTGCTGCTGAAGCAAGAAAGGCTTCTATGGTTGCGGGAATAGATGAAACAACCGTAACATTTGATGAATCTGATGTTGCCCTTGCTTCGGGAAAAACCATTTTCGAATCTAATTGCGCAGCTTGTCATGCTGCCGATGGAGGAGGAGGGGTAGGTCCTAATTTGACAGATGAATATTGGCTCCATGGGGGTTCCATTCATGATGTATTCAAAATTGTGAAGTATGGAGTAGTTGAAAAAGGGATGATTCCTTGGCAAGACCAGTTGAGTCCTGAGCAGATTCAGCAAGTCTCTTCCTTTATCCTTTCTCTAAAAGGCTCTTCTCCGGCGACTCCCAAAGCGCCTCAGGGTGAATTATATTCTGCATCTCCTGCTCCTGCGGAAGCCGCGCCTGTGACTGATAGCACAGCAGTGGTCGCAACGATCGAGTAATTTTAAAAAGCCGGGAGTGTATCTCCCGGCTTTAACCTCAGCCTTCCCATGGCAAAGAAAAATATTAATCCCAACCTTAATCCTGAGTCTTTCCGGGATGCTTTGGCCTCCGTTCGTGAGGATGGAAAACGAAATTGGGTCTATCCCAAAAAGGTCAAAGGCTTTTTTTATAAGTACCGCTCTTATCTTTCTTGGCTACTACTGGCTATTCTTTTCGCTGGTCCATTTATTAAAGTGGATGGAAGACCATACATGCTATTCAATATTTTCGAGCGGAAATTCATCATTTTCGGAGCAGCCTTCTGGCCTCAGGATACTCACCTGTTGATCTTCCTCTTGCTTATTTTCTT
>CALRRX020000163.1:0-6914 GCA_943370675.1 Reyranella massiliensis 521
CATTTTGGGAGTTCTGGAGCACTTTTTGGAAATGAAGCCATTGGTGGAAGCGTGCATCTTGGGACGCAAACTCAGTTTGGGCAGGGATTCAAAGGTCGAGTAAGTCAGACTTTTGGAAGTTTTGGGCTGAGTAATTCTGCGCTATCTACAGGATATTCAGGGAAAAATTTTAGCACCCAAACCAAGCTTTACCGACAGTTTGCAGCCAATGATTTTCCTTTTCGGGATCTTTCCCGGCCCGGTGCTCCTGAAGTCAAAGCCGAAAATGCCCAAACCGAGCAATTGGGTTGGGTGCAGGACATGGCCTTGAATCTTTCGGAGAAAAGTCAGCTCAAAGCCTCCTTTTGGTGGAATCGGGCCGATCGGCAGATTCAGCCGGTGATGGGTTCGGCGACTCAGGATAGGCAGCAGGATCAGAGTGTGAGAGCAGTGCTGGACTATTTCCGCTTTGGAAAAAGCTCCGTTTGGAATGTCAAAGCAGGCTGGGTTTCCGACCAACTCATCTTCAACGGTAGTGAAAATCGTACCCGACAATTTCTGCTAGCCTCCGATTGGGACTTTCAAAAAATTGAAAACTGGACCTTCAAAGTCGGAGCTCGAGGGACTTTTGCAAAAGGCGATCTGAGTACGTATTCAGCCACCGATCATCGGCTTGAACTGTATCAAAGTGCGAAATGGGAGGCAAGTAATCGATTTTCACTTTCTGCTAATTTCCGTCAGTTGGGTTATCAAGATCAATTGGAGCCTTTTCTGCCCAGTTTGGGCATGGATTTTTTGATTTTGGAAAAAGAAGAAAACCAACTTTTGCTTAAAGCTTCGGCCGGAAAAGGCTTCAAAGTACCCACGCTCAATGACCGGTTTTGGAGCCCAGGAGGGAATCCTGAGTTACTGCCCGAGAAAAGCCAAAATGGAGAAATCGGGCTTCATTGGACTCGAAAAGGCAATTTCTCTTTGGAACAAAGCCTGACCTATTACCGCATGCAGGTAGATAATTGGATCATATGGCTTCCGCAAGGTTCTATTTGGAGCCCTCAAAATATCCGTGAAGTCCGAAATCAAGGATTGGAATATCAGGGAAAAGGCACTTGGAAAATCGGCCATTGGAACTGGGAAGCAAAAGGAAGCTACACCTTTTCCCAAGCCCTAGATCTGACCTCTGATGCTCGAATTCCAAGTCAACTTCCCTATACGCCCAAGCACCAAGCCAATGGAAATCTGGCGGCCGAGCGAAATGGCTTTTCGGTCAACCTTTCCACTTTTTATGTAGGACAGCGATCCATCGGTACTGGCAATGCCCGTGTCTTGGAAGGCTATCAACTCTGGAATGCAGGCCTTTCTTTTTCCCAACTCCGATGGAAAAAACTCCAATTCCCGATCAGCTTTCAGGTACTCAACCTGCTCGACCGGGACTACCAAGTGCTTTACCTCCGGGCCATGCCCGGTCGATCTTATCAAATCAATCTAACTCTTTTACTATGAAGTATTTGTTTAAAAACCAATTGTGGGCTTTGGTCCTGATTACCCTGCTTTTTTCCTGTGAGCCAGGAGCTGAGGAGCGTCCTCTTGGCAAGTATGATTCGGGAATTTTATTTATGAACGAAGGTGCTTTCGGAGCCAATGATGGGGAAGTTTTTCACTTTGATCCAGCTTCAGGGACTTTGACTCAAAATATCTTTGAACTGGAAAATAGCCGTCCATTTGCAGGATTGCTAGAAGATATGGTTCTCGAGGAAGATCGCCTTTACTTGGTTGCCAATACCGGCAAAGTGGAAATCGTGAATCCGGGTACGTTCAAGTCAATCGGTGCTGTGGTGGGAGATTTGGACCAGCCAAGGTCTGTCGCTACAGCTCGAGAAAAGCTGTTTATCTCAGATTACGGGCCATACGACGCGAGTTACAATACGCCTGATTCCTACGTTGCGGTGGTATCAGGCGAACTCGGAGGTCCAGTCAAAAAGAAAATCGCCGTATCAAATAAGCCGGAGGATCTTTATGTCTTTGGTAAGTATGTCTTCGTGGCGGGTTCGGAAGAAGGGAAAATCGAGATCATCGATGCAGATACCGAGACGGTGTCAAAAACCTTGGAAGTGCTTGGAACGCCAGTTCAATTTTTTGAGCTAAGAGGTGATTTGTGGGTTTATTCCTATGATTCCCAAAAGGTCTATTTCCAATCCATCAATCCGACAAATCTTACTAAAAAAGAGCTTCGAGAATTTTCAATTTCCAATGCCACCAGTCGAATTACTTTCGGAGAAGATGACCGCATTTATTTGTTGACAAGTTCGGGCTGGCCTAATTACAATGACGGGGTCGCGGTGCTTTCTCTTTTTGATTCAACCCTGATTCCAAGTTGGAAAACAGGAAGCGGATTTTATGGGATTGGATTTGACCAAGAAAGAAGAGAAATCTATTTGGCCAATGCCAAAGGTTTTCAGGGAAATGGAGAAATCACGGTATATCGTAAAGACGGATCGGTAGTCAAAACCATGGAAGTGGGAAGGGGTCCGTCAGGGTTTTTGGTAAGGTGATAAAGCTGGGGAGTCGGGAAGTTAGGGAGTAGGGGAGTATGGAAGTAGGGGTGAATGGAGGTTGGGTAGTATGGAGGTATGGGAGTTAGGGAGAATGGAGGTAAGGAAGTAGGTAGTCTCAGGATGAAATTACTTCTGCGATGATCCGCGAATTTTTCTGCGACTATCTGAGGGGAAAAAGATTTTGGATTTTTATGATATGTAGAGAGTTGGAAAAACTTTCAATTCTCTTTAATCAAAAAGAGCTGCCTTGATCGAGGCAGCTCTTTTGGTTAATGATCCAGTTTTTTGGACATGTTGTCCTCAAATTTTTCCAGCATGGGGATGTAGATTTTAAGGACTCTATCTACAAAATCATGTTGCGAGTCCATCTCATAAACTGGATTGTATTTGATCCGGTCGATCACGATGTCCAGCCATGCTTTGCCATCATCGATCAATTCGGCATGAAAAGCTTCCACTGTCAAATCTCTACTTCCCGAGAATGGCCCTTTTCCCATTTTTTCAAAGAATTTCCCCATCAACTTGAGTGCGAGTTCGTGCGTGATTTCAAAATTGATGATCAGTTCCCGGTTGGCTTCAGAGGTATCGAGTTTTCTGGCACGTGCCGCATAAAGCTCAAGATCGTCTAAAGCTTTGGAATACAGTTCCAGGCATTGTTCGCAGGATTGAGGAAGGGTTTTCATAAGTATTCGTTTGGAAGAAAGTTAGCCAAAAAACCAGATTTCATTGTTTCCCGAAGCCAATTTACTGGACATTATAACTTTGCATAAAGGGTTGGCCGTTGGGAGCTACGCCTTCAAGCTTAAGTCGTCCGCTGAATTTTTCCAAGTATTCCCCAAGTGCTTTTGGATCCTTGGCGGGCATTTCATTGACATGTGTAATGACAAATCCATCCCTGAAACCCAAATCTCTGAGGTATCCGCGAGTCAGCGAACTGATCTTGACGCCGTAGGGAATTTTAAGCCGATCTTTTTCGATGGTGTTGACTGCTTCAAGTCGCGCTCCGATCAAAGCTGATGAATAATATTCCCGCTTGACGATCCCTGTGCCACCTTCGAGGTTTTGCAAAGTGAGGGTGGCGGACTTCAGCTCAGTTCCTCGCTGGTATTCTATGACAAGCTTGTCTCCTGGATAGTAATAGGAGAGGGCTTCCTCAAAACTTCCCTTGCCAGTGATTTTCCAATCGCCGATGCGGGTGATTACATCGTTTTTCTGGAGACCTGCGTTCTCTCCGGCTCCATTTCTAAGAGTGTAAGTCACGATGACGCCGTCGAGGGTTTTGAGTTTCATTTCCTCGGCCAATTCCGGAGTGACTTCCACCACATCCACTCCAGGGATGGCTTTTTGCACCTCACCATATTTGATCAAGTCATTGGCGATTTTCATGGCCACATCCACGGGGACTGCAAATCCATAGCCTGTGTATGATCCGGTTCGGGAAAGGATGGCGGTATTGATGCCCACCAATTCACCTCTTACATTGACCAAGGCGCCGCCAGAGTTGCCTGGATTGATAGGTGCATCGGTTTGGATAAAGCTTTCCAAGGGAAAATCTCCACCCAGGATGTTGATTTGTCTTTCTTTGGCAGACACAATGCCTGCAGTCACAGTAGAAGTAAGGTTGAAAGGATTGCCTACCGCCAATACCCATTCCCCAATCTGAAGTGTTCTGCTGGACCCACGTTTGATTTCTGGTAGGTTTTCGGCTTCAATCTTAAGTACCGCGATGTCGGAATTCTTGTCTGTTCCTACCAATTTGGCCTGGTAGGTTCGTTTTTGGTGGACCACTTCGATGGTTTCTGCGCGATCGATGACGTGGTTGTTGGTGATGATATAGCCGTCTTTGGAGATGATCACTCCCGAACCCGTACTTACCTGCTGAGCAGGACCTGTGCCAAAAAAGTAATCAAACATGCTGTACCTGCGGTAGTCTGATCCGCTGAAATTTTTGATGAAAACAACCGACTCGGTACTGTTTTGCGAAGCCTCTACAAAGGAAACCGGAGCATCAGTTGGGATAGTCCTTGGAGTAGGCTCTGAAGCAAACTGACTCGAATAAGAAGAATTGGCGGGCTGGAAATTGGTGAAATCCTCTTGGGATTTGGCTGAAATAACTGTCCAAAGGGCTGCTCCGGCCAAACCGGCCAGAAAGGGGATTCCGAATGACTTGACCAATGTGTTCATAAGATCCGTTTACTGAATGGGAAAGGGAAGAGTTTTAATCTATGCCTTGATTCACATAGTTTAAGGAAAATTCTGTTTCCAAAAATCAAAAACTATCCCAAGACTTAAAATCTGACGAACTGTACCCATTAATTCAGTCCAATTGGTAATTTTGTCAGCATCGATCGTAACCTTCCTGAAAAAGGAAGGTTTTTATTTGATCAAATTCACCTTTCATGACAGAAACCAAGCGCGTAGCTATTTTGGGAAGTACGGGAAGCATCGGTACTCAGACACTTGATGTGATCCGCCAGCATTCAGATCGATTTACTGTAGAGGTGCTTACCGCACAAAACAATTGCGACTTGCTCATTTCCCAAGCATTGGAGTTTAAGCCTAATGCCGTGGTGATCGGAAATGAAGCCAACTATCTGAAAGTAAAGGAGGCCTTGATTCCTCATGACATAAAAGTCTTTGCAGGTCAAAAGGCAATCGCTCAGGTAGTAGAAATGGAAACCATCGATGTGGTGTTGACTGCTTTGGTTGGGTATTCCGGTTTGATTCCTACGGTGCATGCGATTAAAGCAGGAAAGCATATTGCCTTAGCCAATAAGGAGACACTCGTGGTCGCAGGAGAAATCATCACTGCCCTAGCCAAAGAAAACCGAGTTAATATTTACCCTGTGGATTCCGAGCATTCGGCGATCTTTCAGTGTTTGGTGGGTGAATTTCACAATCCAATTGAGAAAATCATCCTTACCGCTTCGGGAGGACCTTTCCGTGGTAGAGACCGGGCGTTTTTAGAAACAGTCACTAGAGAGCAAGCGCTCAAGCATCCCAATTGGGATATGGGAGCTAAAATCACCATTGACTCGGCTTCCTTGATGAATAAGGGCTTGGAAGTGATCGAGGCAAAATGGCTATTTGGACTCAAGACGGAGCAGATCGAAGTAGTCGTACACCCTCAGAGCATCGTGCATTCGCTGGTGCAGTTTGAAGATGGATCGATCAAGGCACAACTTGGATTGCCAGATATGCGTATCCCCATTCAATTTGCCTTGAGCTATCCTGATCGATTGAAAAGCGACTTTGAGCGATTTAACTTCGCCAAGTATCCCAATTTGACCTTTGAGCAGCCGGATATGAAGACCTTCAGGAACCTTCAGCTGGCTTTTGACGCTTTAGCACGTGGAGGGAATGCCCCTTGTGTGCTCAATGCTGCCAACGAAATCGCGGTAGCGGCTTTTCTGAATCGGGAAGTTGGCTTCCTTGAGATGTCAGATTTGATTGAGGAGACTTTGGCGAAGGCTACCTTTGTGAAGCACCCTAGCCTAGAAGATTATGTGGCGAGTGATGCAGAAGCAAGAATGATTACTGAAAATTTAATTAAGTCAAAAGTATAAATGGAAACTTTAATTATGGTGGGCCAGCTGCTCCTTGGATTGTCGATCCTGGTGGGCCTTCACGAGCTGGGACACTTGCTTACCGCCAAGATGTTTGGTATGAGAGTGGAAAAATTCTCCATCGGATTTCCTCCAAAAATCGCAGGATTCCAGTGGGGAGAAACTGAGTATTCTATTGGGGCCATTCCCCTTGGAGGATTTGTGAAAATCTCCGGGATGGTCGATGAGTCGATGGATACCGCCCAGATGGCTTCCGAGCCTCAACCATGGGAATTTAGATCCAAACCAGCCTGGCAGCGCCTGATCGTAATGCTTGGCGGGATCATTGTCAACGTGATCACGGGTATCATCATTTTTGTGGTGCTGGTTTATAACAATGGGGAGACTTATTTTTCTAGAGATCAAGTCATTCAAAATGGAATTGTAGCTTACGAATACGGAGAATCAATCGGTCTAAAGACAGGCGATAAGATTCTTGATATCAATGGACAACCTTATCAGAGCATCACAGAATTGACCAGTGGCTCTGCGCTGTTGAGTGAAAACGGTTTCTACACTGTGGATCGAAATGGCGAGCAAGTCAAAGTCGAAATCCCACGTGGCTTTATCAATACTTTCAATTCTGAAGAGGCCTTCAGCAAATTTGTGGCGATTCGTTTTCCTTTTGAAGTCGGAGAGGTGGAAAAAGGAAGTGGGGCTGAGTCGGCTGGTATTGAGGTAGGAGATAAGATTTTGGCAGTAAATGATCAGCCGATCCAATTCTTTGATGAGATGCAAGCTGCCTTACAACCTTTGAAAGGTCAATCTGCTCAGGTAG
>CALRRX020000164.1:0-6878 GCA_943370675.1 Reyranella massiliensis 521
CTCAAAAAGATTCTGTTCGGATACTCAAGCTAAAGAAGAAAAAAGCGGATGAAATGCCCAAAGACAGTCTTTTCATCCTCAATCTAGCAACTCGCAAAGTTGAAAAATTGGCGAGGGTGAAGTCTTTTGCTATTCCTTCAGAAAAAGGAAGCTGGATCGCTATTCATTTTGAAAAGGAACTTTCAAAGAAGGATACACCGAAAGACTCTACTTCCTCCAAGTCAGACTCTACAGCAAAGGCTGAAAAACCCAAGAAAACCGATGGCACAAAGCTTCTGGTTCGCTCGCTTGATGGCGCTAAATCTTGGGAGTTCAATCGAGTCAAATCGTACAGTTTTGCACCAAATGGTGATTTTATGCAATACACTTTGGCTGAAGAAGAAAAATCAGATAATGCAGCAGTCTATCTTTTGAACCTTTCGACTGGTGAAAGCAAACTGATCCATGAGAAAATGACCACTTATTCAAATCTGGTTTTTTCTCCCCAATCCGCCAAGTTGGCTTATATCGCTACTGATGATTCGCTTAAAGCAAAAAAGCCAATCCACACCTTACATATATATGATGTGAAAAAAAGTAATTTGGCTAAGGTAGAGAAGTCGGGATTGAAGATGGAAAGCAGTCGAATCAGCCCTGATGGCAGCCTAAGATTTTCCGAAGATGAAAACCGATTGTTTTTTGGAGTAGCTAAAGACTATGTGGATTATTTATATGAATCTGACACAACCATTCTGGATGAAGAACGAGTAAGCTTGGATATTTGGGGCTGGCAAGAAGCCGAAATTCAACCGATGCAGTTGAAAAATAAATCTCAAGAAGAAAGAAAAACCTTTTTGGCGACTCTGAATCTTGGTGATTTTTCCATCACACAACTCGGTACGGAGGAGGTAGATAATGTCATGCTCGAAAATAAGATTACCAAAGAGTTTGCTTTAGCTTGGACAGATACTCCTTATCGAAGAAGTTACAGCTGGGATATTCAGATCGGAAGGGACTTATACTGGGTGGATTTTAAAACAGGTACTAGAACACTTATAGATAAAAATGTCTCTGGTTCGCCAAGACTTTCCCCAGAGGGTAAATTCGCTTATTGGTACGATTCGCGTGATAGTTCTTGGGTAGCTTTTGAAATTCAATCTAGAACTAGAATCAATCTCACAAAAGCGCTCCCAATTCCATTTTATGATGAGATTCACGATTCACCTTCTCTACCAAGTAGTTATGGGGCTGAAGGCTGGTTGGCTGGAGATGCTGCGATATTGATTAATGACCGCTTTGATATCTGGAAAATTGATCCTAAAAATCCTTCTGCCGCAGTTAATCTTACTTTGGGTGATGGGCGCAAAAAGCAAATCACTTTTCGAAGAGAGCAATTGAAAACGGATGAAACTTCTATCGATCCCAAAGAACCGTTGATCTTGTCTGGTTTCAATGAAGTGAATAAAGACAATGGCTTTTTTACCTCAACTTATGAAGGAAAGTCTTCCCCAAGGCAGTTATTGATGTCTTCGCATCGGTATTTGGGTTTGAGAAAAGCGGAAGAGGCCAATCAGGTGATTGTTCGCAGGTCTACTTACCAGGAAAATCCGGATGTCTATTTGTCTGATTTGACTTTTAAAACCCTTACAAAAGCATCTAACCTCAACCCTCAGCAAGCTGGAATTAAGTGGGGTAGTGTGGAATTGGTTTCCTATTTAACCAATGACGGGACTCCTCTCCAAGGTCTGTTATTTAAACCCGAAGGATTTGATGCCACCAAGAAATATCCGATGATGGTCTACTTCTATGAAAGAAACAGTGAAACCTTGCATAACTATCGCGCTCCTGCTCCGAGTAGATCCACGATCAATATTCCGTATTTCGTTAGCAACGACTACCTGGTCTTTGTCCCGGATATCAAATATGACCTCGGCCTTCCAGGACCAAGTGCCTATGATTGCATCATCCCAGGCGTACAGGCTGTGATCGCCAAAGGTGGGGTAGATACCGAAAATATGGCCATCCAGGGTCAAAGCTGGGGAGGCTATCAGGTGGCTTACTTGATCACCCGAACCAACATGTTTAAAGCTGCCGGCGCAGGCGCTCCGGTGGTGAATATGACCTCTGCCTATGGAGGGATTCGTTGGGGAACAGGCATGAGCCGGATGTTCCAATACGAGCAGACTCAGTCCAGAATTGGTGGGACGCTTTGGGAAAAACCCATGTACTACCTCGAAAACTCTCCGCTGTTTACTATGGATCGGGTGCAGACCCCTGTCCTGATCATGCACAATGACGCCGATGGTTCCGTGCCTTGGTATCAGGGAATTGAAATGTTTATGGCTTTGAAGCGTTTGAACAAACCGGCTTGGTTGCTCCAATACAATGGAGAAGATCACAACCTAGTGCAGCGTAAAAACGCCAAGGATCTTTCAATACGCTTAAGTCAGTTCTTTGACCATTATCTCAAAGGTGCTCCAGCGCCACTTTGGATGACCGAAGGTCTCCCAGCGGTGGAAAAAGGAAAAACCCTCAAATATGAGTTAGGAAACTAAACGTAAAAGCCCCGAATCGTGAAAATTCGGGGCTTTTTAACTTTTCCAAAGTTCGAAACTTTGGAAAAGTATTGCTTCAGGTTAAACATCTAAAAAAAAGCCTGAAAATCCCTTTTAAGCCAAATTTCAAATTAACTAAACGGCCACTGGAGCTTTGATGTGCGGATGTGGATTGTAATTGAGCAGCTCAAAGTCCTCGTATTTGAATCCGAAAATATCTTTTACCTCAGGGTTAATTTTCATGGTAGGAAGGGGACGGATCTCGCGGCTGAGTTGTAATTCAGTCTGCTCTAGGTGATTAAGGTATAAATGCGCATCGCCAAAAGTATGGACGAATTCTCCAGGCTGCAGATCGCAAACTTGAGCAACCATCATGGTGAATAGCGCATAAGAAGCAATGTTGAAGGGAACGCCCAAAAATACATCGGCACTGCGCTGATAGAGTTGACAGGAGAGTTTACCGTCAGCAACATAAAATTGGAAAATCGTATGGCATGGAGGCAAGGCCATGTGATCCACATCGGCCACATTCCATGCACTTACGATGTGACGGCGGCTATCTGGCTTAGTTTTGATCTGGTGAATCAGGTTTTTGATTTGATCGATTTCCCCACCTTTTCCGTCAGGCCAATGTCTCCACTGGTACCCATAGACTGGACCAAGATCTCCATTTTCATCAGCCCATTCATCCCAAATGGATACTCCGTTTTCTTTAAGCCAAGTGATATTACTGTCTCCTCTGAGAAACCACAGTAACTCTACGATGATGGAGCGAAGGTGGAGTTTTTTGGTAGTGACTACTGGAAATCCATCTGCTAGATTAAATCGCATCTGATGCCCAAAGATGGAAATGGTTCCGGTGCCAGTACGGTCGGTTTTTTTAACTCCCTCAGCGAGAATTCGCTTTATCAAATCGTGGTATTGCTGCATTTTTTTGGCTTATTTACTGATGAGGCAAGTTAAGGAATCGAATAATTTAAAAACATTCTTTTCTAGTTTGCTCTTTTAAAAAGGACCAGAAAATTCTCATCGAAATAGAATCCGACTCCTGATGTTTGGAAAGACCTCTTCGTATTTTCTCCTTATTTTCAGTCTAATCCTGACACTTTTATTGTTGGTTTTCAGGCCTGTGCCTAAGTTTGACTACGATTTTGAGCAGTTTTTTCCCCAAGATGATCCGGATTTGGCCTTTTATCGGGGCGTTTATGAAAAAGACTTTGGCAGTGACAATGATTACCTGCTTTTGGCAATTCACAATCCCGCTGGAGATTGGCTGGATTCTACCTTTCTTTCTCAGTCTGCTCAGGTCAAATCCCAGATTCAATCGCTGAATGGAATCGATACTTTGATTTCCATTTTTGATCTTCAGGTTCCCATCATCAATGCGTTTGGACTTCAGACTTTTCCGATTTTGGATTGGTCAAGTGAGTTGAGTCTTCAAGATTCTAGGAAAAACCTGTCCCAATTCCACGGTTCCTTGATTGCCAAAGATGAGAGCAGCTTTCTTTTTCTGATCCAAAACGACCCTCAGTTTAGCAAAGAGGAGGGGGATCGACTTTACGAGGAAATTCTTGAGATTTTTGAAGAAAATGGAATAAAGCCCCTAGCTGTAGCCGGAAAAATTCAGACTCAGCGCGATTTTGTGAATCTGATGCAGGAGGAGTTTGGGCTATTTATCGGGGCTTCCTTGGTGCTGATGCTGCTGGTTCTGTTTTTGGTGTTCCGGAAACTCTGGGGAATTCTAATTCCGATTCTGGTCTTAGTGATTGGTGTTTTGTGGGCTTTTGGCTTGATTCTTTTGGCAGGAAAGCCACTCGATATTATGTCTGTGATGCAGCCTACAATTTTTTTGATCGTAGGCCTTAGTGCGCTGATCCATTATTTTACGTACCTGATCAAAAGGCTCAACAAGGGCGTTCCCGAAGAAGAAGCGATTAAGGAGACATTCAGCGAACTCACTTTGGCTGTGGCGCTCACGGTTTTTACTACTTCAATTGGGTTTCTTTCCTTGTATTTCACTTCCATTCCCGCTTTGAAAGCCTTCGGATTGTGGACAGGGATAGGGATTTTGGTGTTGTTTTTGGCTATTCTGGCCATTACTCCTGGCTTGCTGTATGTATTTCCGCTATCCCGATTCATCGCTAATCACCCTTCTAAAAGTGATCGGATTTTGGCAAACCTTTTTCAAAAAATTATCCAAAAGCGAAAGCAAATCGCTCTCACTTTCTTGTTGGTTTCTCTCCTCGGAATCGGATTAGCCTCCCAAATCAAAATCAACGGCTACTTGTTGGATAATCTTCCCCTCGATCATCCGATACAAAAAGATTTTACTTATTTCGATACCAATTATGGAGGTTCCAATCCATTGGAAATTTTCCTTGAAAAAGGGCCGGAGGCTAAGGATTTATTGGATTTGGAAGTGATTCAAGAAATTGAAAAAGTGGAGGGGAAGCTTCGAGAGCTTTTTGGGGAAGGAGAATTTATCTCTCCGCTCAGTCTGGTCAAGACATTCAATCAAGCCCAAAACCAAGGGAATCCTAAGGCTTTTTCACTCCCTTTCCGAGGTCAATACCTTCGAATGCAGCGGTATTTTGATCAGGCTTTGAAACTAGAAGGGCCAAAAGTCCTTTCTGAAGATCTGCTTACAGGTCGGATCAGCGGCCGCGCTCCTGACTTGGGAAGTTTGAGAATGGGACAGCTACGGGCCGAACTCCTTGATTTTGTCGAAAAGGAAGTCGATCCAAAACTGCTTAAAGTCAAGTGGACTGGTACAGCATATCTGATTGATCGTGGACACGAATCAGTGACCATGCAGATGGTAAAGGGGCTTGGAGTGGCCTTTTTAGTTGTTGGGTTGATCGGTGGGATTTTGTTTAAATCCGCAAGACTTGCTTTGATTCTTTTGATTCCGAATATAATCCCACTAATCTGGATGTGTGGATTAATGTGGTTATTGGGAGTTGATTTCAAACTAACCACTGCGATTTTATTCACAGTTGCATTTGGAATTGCTGTAGATGACACGATTCATTTTATGTCAAAACTTAAGATGGAGCTGGCCAAAGGAAAAAATCTGCACTATGCTATTAAGCGAACGTTTATAGATGCAGGAAAAGCGATAGTTTTGACTTCGGTGATATTAGTTTCAGGCTTTGGTTTGTTGATTTTCAGTCAGTTCGGAGTAACTCACTTCACAGGATTGTTGATTAGTTTTTCGCTAGTTTTCGCCCTTTTAGCAGATCTTTTCTTACTTCCTGTGCTTCTTTTTCCATTGAAAAAGGTATGGGATATGAAAGTCAAAGCTCCAGTCCATCCCAAGTGAATGTGGCAGATACAGGGTAGTGATCAGAGTAGTCAACCTCCCGATGTGTGTCAAACTGTAGGGGAATGAGGCTTGGTGTGGAGAAAATATGGTCTATTCTTAGGAAAAAAAGTACTCGGTTATAAGTAAACCCAAAGCCCCTTCCAGCAACCTCAAAGGCATTTTTCAGCTTTTGACTCAATTTGAAATAGGCATAGGAATATGGGATTTCATTAAGGTCTCCCATCAGAATAACAGGATAAGGGCTATTGCTGAGATGCTCATAGATTAAGGTAAGCTGCTCGTTCCGCTTTAAACTCCCACGATGAAGTTTGCCGAGTGTCTGCCGATAAACCTGTTTTGCTTGATCATAGGTTTCCAATGCTTCAGCCTGGATGGCCATCGACTCCAAGTGAACGTTGTAAATACGTACCGTGTCTTTACCCACTTGAATATCTGCAAACATCGCTCCGTTGGATTTTTGATTGTCAAAAACCAACCCTTCATTCACGATGGGATGTCTTGAAAAAATTGCCATGCCCATAAATCTTTTTTTGTCATTTCCATCTAGCACCTGGTAAGCATATTCATACTCCCCGTTTTTGCTGAAGATCTTAATGGCATTTCGACTACTTATGGTGTAGTCTTGGTAAAACTCCTGGAAGACTTTGATATCAGCAGGATGGTCGGCAAGCCAAGTGAAAACGTTAGAATCCAAGTCATCGCTTTTTTCTTTCCTGTAAAAAAAACCGTGCGTATTATAGGTAAGTACTTTTAGACCATCTGTATTTTCTTTTTTGGGATTGATCTGAAAGGTGATAAAAAGGAACTTATATCCCAAAAGAAGACAGGTAAGTGGAAAAAATGCAAGCTTTCTCCAAGCAAGAGCCAAAATCAGAAAAAGCAGAATGTTGAAAATGACAACGACAGGTATCAAAAAGGGTAAAAGTCCAGCGTAGGGGAAGATTTCAGGTGAAATGAACACGCTAGAAAAAATAAAGAGACTCAAAATAAAAATTATTCCGGTGAGGTATTTCATCTGA
>CALRRX020000165.1:0-6875 GCA_943370675.1 Reyranella massiliensis 521
GGTCTTCGCTACACCGAGGTTCCAGTCAATTACCGCAAGCGAATCGGAGTTTCCAAAGTGAGTGGCACGGTCAAAGGAGTGATCGGAGCGGGGTATAAGATTATTTTTACGATATTTAGATACTGGTAAAAATCAAATAATCATTGCCATGGAAAATCTGTCTCCTTTTCTTCCTACTATCAAAGAACTTTGCAAACTCTATGGAGTGAAGTCTCTTTATGCGTTTGGTTCGGTATTGACAGACCGATTTGGGCAGGAAAGCGATGTGGATTTGATTGTGGATTTGTATGAAGATGACCCTTTGGAGTACACTGAAAAATATTTCAGTCTGAAATATGGATTGGAGAAAATCCTGGGAAGATCAGTGGACTTGCTGGAGGAAAGATCAGATTTGAATCCGGTGATAAAAAAAGAAATTGAACGCTCCAAGACAGTGATCTATGAAGGATAAAATCTTGAGTAGATTGGTAGATATACAAATCTCTATAGATCAGATTTTTGATTTTTTGCCTGAGCCCCGAGACTATTTTGAGTTTAAAAAGGATTTGAAAACCCAAAAGGCAGTAGAGCGGAATCTCGAAATAATTGGAGAAGCAGTCAATTAAATCCTTAAAGCACATCCTGAAATCGAGATTTCTAATTCAAGGAAAATCGTGGATACTCGAAACAGAATAATTCATGGCTATGACTCTGTTTCGACAGAAACCATCTGGGGAATTTCTATCAAAAACCTGCCAAAACTCAAAAATGAAATCGAATTACTCATCAAGCAATTTGAATCTCAAGAATAATAAGGTAACAAAGCTGGTATCGGCTTTTTTGCTTTTGTCTTTTTTCGCCGCCTGTAGCTCCCCTGGCCGAGAAGGTGTTGAGGAAGAACAATTCGCCAAGTACTGGTACCAGGGAAAAGCTGAAATCAACGTGTTTGACCTGCAGCAAAGTCGCTATGGAGAGGTTCGTCCCGGAAAAGCAGTCATGATTTTTGTCACGGAGGATTTTTCCAAATCCAAGCAAGTCAAGCTGGACAATCCTGAGGATCGGCCATCCGATGCTCAAAAGGTGATGAAACTGAACATGACTAGGGAGTTTGTTACCGGAGTCTATCCTTACCACACCATGCTTTCTGTTTTTACGCCAGTCTATGAGGAAGTTCCTTCACCGAAATTGACTGGTTCTGTGACCGAATGGTGCGGGCAGTCTTTTACCCAACTGAACTTCAAAGGCGGAAAATACAACGCCAAGCTCTTTTCCTACTTTGAGTCAGAGGGCGATGTGGAGTCAAAAATCGATGCCAAAGCGGAAGAGGAAATCTTCAATTTGATCCGGCTAAATCCAGACTTGGTTCCGATGGGAAATGTCGCTTTGATTCCGAGCTTGATTTTTCAGCGATTTGCGCATATTCCTTTGAAGGCCGAGCAAGCCACCATTTCCAAAAAAGACTTGGGTTCTAATCAATCAGAAATCGAGGTAGTCTACTCCGAAATCGGCCGGAAAATCTCCATCCGATACCAACAGTTTTTCCCATTTGAGATCTTAGGATTTACCGAAACCTGGACCAAGTCCGATGGAAAACAGGAAGTCACCACTGCCACCCGCACCAACATGCAGCTATTGGAGTACTGGAAGCAGAATGAGAAGGTGTACGAACCCTTGAGAAAGGATCTGGGGCTTTGATCTCGGCGATCAAAAAACATCTTGATAGTGCCCTGATCCTCTCGATGACGGGGATCTTATTTTTCCTTGCGAAAGTGTCAAGAGAGGAATTCGGATTGACTTTTTTGCTCTTCACTTTTGCCTTTGCTGGAATGCTTGGGCTGTTTTTCCTCAGCGGAGAAAAGCTCAGCTTTCGAAAAACTTTACTTGCCGGACTGCTCCTGCGATTCGCTGTTTTTTGGTTCGTGCCCAATTGGTCAGATGACTTTGTTCGGTTTCTATGGGATGGGGAATTGTTGAAAATGGGACAAAATCCTTACGAATTAACACCCAGAGAATGGCAAGAGGGAAACTTTGATCCTGAGAATGCTTACCTCAATCAACTTTTCGAAAACCTGAATTCTCCAGATTACTATTCCGTCTACCCTCCTCTCAATCAGGCGATTTTTTGGTTGGGAGCCAAAGCTTCTATGGGCTTTGTATGGAATGGCTATTATGCGATTCGTGTTATTTTACTTTTGGGGGAAATCGGTGTTTTTCTCCTCCTTTGGAGGCTTTTGGCTGATTTTCAGCTACCTAAGAAACAGATTTTTTGGTATTGGTTGAATCCCTTGGTAATTATGGAAGTCACCGCAAATCTCCACTTCGAGGGCTTGGTTCTACTTTTCCTTCTGGCCTCCCTCTTGGCCATTCAAAAACAAAAAATGGGTTTATCCGGAGGATTCTGGGGCTTGGCTATAGGGATGAAATTGCTTCCGATGATGCTAGGTCCTGCATTTTTGGCCTTAGGCAAAACGAGAAAGTCGCTGTGGTTTTGGATAGGAACTGCACTTGCCTTCTTCGTCTGTTTTACCCCGCTATTAATCGATAGTTCAAGGGTCAACTTCTCTCAAAGCCTCCAACTCTACCAAGGTAAATTTGAGTTTAATGCTTCGGTCTATTACCTCGTTCGAGAGATTGGTTTTTGGGTCGAGGGCTACAATGTGATCGGATACGTGATCCCGTATTTTTCGGCGGCAACAGTGATCTTGATTGGTTATTTCTCCTGGAAAAGGCAGCCAAATACGCTTCCTGAACTCGTGGATTTGATTGTGCTGATTTACTTGGTTTACCTACTTCTCCAGCCTGTGGTGCATCCTTGGTATATTCTTCCTGCTTTGGGGTTGAGTGTATTGCGAGGTAAAGTCACCTTTTTGCTTTGGAGCTTCGGGGCGATTTTTTCCTATCAGGCGTATGGAAATGCGGACTTTCAAGAGAAGTTCCTATTTCTGATTCTGGAGTATGGCTTGGTAGCCTTGGGGATTTACTTGGATTATTTTTCTAAAAGGAACAAAACCACATAGACACATAGAAAACATAGAATAAATTTATTTGTCAAAGTATTGGTATTCAAAACTTTAAAAATGATAACCACAATTATTTGTAGCTTCTTATATAGTTTGATTTTGTTGCTATGTGAACCTATGTGGCTATGTGGTTGAATAAGAACTCGCTTGATCAAAATACCTAATTTTGCGCCATGAAAGCATCCCTTCGATTCCTACTTATTTTCAGTTTAGTCCTTCAGTTTGCGTGTACCAAAAACCCTGAGCAGCAAGCACAAGATTTGCTGGAAAAATCCATTGAAGCCCATGGAGGCCAAGAGTCTTGGGATAACATCACCCAACTCAAATTCAGAAAGTGGACCAGGGTTCTTGACGAAAACGGCAACATAGAGTCCGAACTGGACCAATGGCATGAGTTTCGGTTTCAACCCTTTTTCGAAGGAAAAATCACTTGGCAAAAGGATAGTGTGCAGCATTTGATTCATTGGGATGGTGCCAAAATCCGCTATCAAATGGGCGGAAACGAAGTGCAAAACGAAGGGTTTTTAGCTTCCAAAAAGAAAGATTTCGATGCGGCCTTTTACACCGTGGCCCAGCCTTGGAAATTGATGGACAAAGGAGGTAAACTTACCTACGAAGGAAAAAAGACCTTGGAAAATGGCTCTGAAGTGGAATCGATCCGTGTGGATTATGGGCCTGATTCAGATACTTGGTGGTACTTTTTTGATCCTGTTACCTTCCTAATGGTCGGTAATGAAGTGCAACTCAAAGATCACCGAAGCCTAGTTTATGACCTTTCGGAAGAAGAAGTCAGCGGGCTAAAACTACACGGCTCAAGAGAAAGCTGGCGTATCAATGAAAAAGGCGAACGACTCTTTCTCCGGGCGGAGTATCGGTATTCAGAGTATCAGATTGAAAAAAAGTAGAAATAGGATTGAAATACAATAGAAATACAATCGAAATACCATTGAAATAAGACCTCCATTGGAGGTCGAAATAGATGGGGATATCTTGCGAAGCGTATTTCTCCGAGCTTAGCGAGGTATATCTCCACGTATTTCCACCGTATTTCCTTTATATTTCCTTGTATCTTTAAGACTATGAAAATCACCCAATTCCTTTTCTTCTTTATAGTAGTAGTCTCAGCTGTTTCCTGCAAACAGCGGACAGAAGCTGAAAAAATTGTCGATGCAGCCATCGAAGCACATGGTGGCAAAACCTATGAGCAGGTGAAAATTGACTTTGATTTCAGAAATATTCACTACATCATTTTCAAGTCTCCCGCTGCCTATGAATACATCCGGGAGTTTACCGACTCCACCGGAGTGGTAAAGGATGTGCTTAACAATTCCGGTTTTACTCGAACCATCAATGGTGTGAAGATTGATACCCTGACCGAAGAGCGAATCGGAGCATTTTCCCGATCTGTCAATTCTGTAGCCTATTTTGCCTTTTTGCCGTATGGACTCAATGATCCCGCTGCAGTGAAAACCTTGGTTGGTGAGACTGAAATCAAGGGTGAAAAGTACAATCTCATCCGGGTTACTTTCCAAGCTGAAGGTGGCGGTGATCATTTCGAGGATGAGTTTTTGTATTGGATAGGCAAAGAGGATCACCTGATGGATTATATGGCTTACCTCTATTTTACAGATGGAGGTGGAGTGAGGCTTCGTGAAGTCAGCGGTGTGCAGGAAGTGGGAGGGATCCGATTTCAAAATTACCTCAACTATAAGCCTGCAGACAAAGACACGCCACTCGACAAGATGCAAGAACTCTTCGAAGCAGGAAGCTTGGAAAAACTCTCCGAAATCAATCTCGAAAATATAAGAGTCGAAGCTCTTCCAAAAAATTAATCGATGTCAAAGCCCACGCATGCGAAATACCTATTCAGCTCGGTGGGCTTTGTTTTTTTATTGGCCTTCGGTTGGTGGGTTCTTCCCGAGGAGGAGTTGATCAAAGCAAATGAAAAATGGAAGGGCGTATGCTGGGTGGGCAGTCGGCAACCGCTCAATGGAGGGGAAGTAGCCGCACTTTCAGCAACAGGGGCGAATGCTCTTTCCCAAACTCCCTTTGGTTGGCAATCAGCAAAGAATTCTCCGGAAATCCGCTGGGATATGAGCAACGAGCGTCGCTGGTGGGGAGAAACTCCCTTGGGTATCGAAGCCACTTTCGATTCCACTTCTCGGTTTGGGATGATGAACATGATGAAGCCGCACCTTTGGGTCCGAGAAGGCTGGGTTGGAGAGATTGAGATGCAATCAGAGGAGGACTGGAAAAGCTGGTTTGCCAATTATCAAGCCTTTATTCTGTACTATGCCCAACTCGCAGAGGAGCTGAAAATGCCCATGCTATGTGTTGGAACAGAATTGGAAAAGACTTCTACTAAAGAAAAAGAATGGAGAGCCATCATTGCTGAGGTTAGAAAAGTATATTCCGGTAAACTGACCTATGCGGCCAACTTCACGGAGTTTGAGCAGGTCAAATTCTGGGATGCCCTCGATTACATCGGAGTTCAGGCGTATTTTCCCTTGGCGAAAAATCACAACCCAACCCTTTCCGAACTCACACAATCTTGGAATTCGCATTTGCCTCAGATCGAAAAGGTGATCCGAAAATTTAAAAAACCCGTTTTGTTCACTGAGATCGGTTATTGCAATACGGTCGATGCTGCCGTGCAACCTTGGGTTTGGCCCAATGAACGTCGGGAAACAGAGTTTTCAGAGGAAGTTCAGGCGCTATGTTATGAAGCATTTTTTCAAACGGCCTGGAAAAAGGATTGGTTGGCCGGCGTGTTTTTTTGGAAATGGTATCCTCAGCGGCATAACCGGGAGCCTGATTTTACTCCTCAGGGAAAAGAGGCTGAAAAAGTACTGGCTACCTATTTTTTAGCAGACTGAAAATCACCCCTCTTTGTGACTTTTGTCATGGTTGGACTCAACTGGAGGCAGTAGCTTTACTTCAGATTTAGAACCAAACAGTCCTTTCTTTAAACAAACGACGCCATGAAAAAAAATATGGGAAGTGTAGACAAAACTTTTCGACTGCTTGTAGCTGTAGCACTGGTAGCATTTTATTTTCTTGGCGTCGTAGAAGGGGTTCTCGGGACAGTAGCCTTGGTAGTAGCGGGAGTTTTTACGCTGACCAGTGTGATCAGTTTTTGTCCTTTGTACACGCTATTTGGGATTAATACTTGCAAGACTAAGTCCGCCTAAGGGTGGTTTGGGTTATAGATAATTGATAGTGCTTTCAAATTGAGGGAAAGACCGGAAGTAATTGCTTCCGGTTTTTTTTGTGCTTTCTGATGTCTGGTAGATACTTTTTTAAAATTTTTAGTAAATAGCCCTAACAAAAACCCAGAAAATAATTCAGTGCTATGAATAAACGAAGAGAATTCTTGAAATCCACCGGATTGGCTGGATTAGGCCTTTTTGGGGCAGGAAGTGCCATGGCTGACTCTATGAAAGTCCTGCCTTTTGAAGCAAAATACGGAGATTCTAGAATCCAATCTTTCAATATGTCCGGATTTGCAGCTCCTAAAATTGACACAGTCCGTGTGGGTGTGGTAGGTTTGGGAATGAGGGGGCCAGGTGCAGTCGACCGATTGAGCAAAATCGAAGGAGTGGAAATTAAAGCTCTTTGCGACCTAATGCCGGAGCGTGCAGAAAAAGCAAAGAAGTCTTTGGAAGGCACTATCCATAAGCCGGAGTTATACTCAGGAAGTGCCTATGCCTGGAAAAAAATGTGCGAGCGTCCAGATCTGGATCTGATTTACATTGCCACGCCTTGGGAATGGCACGTCCCAATGGCAGTTTTTGCAATGGAATCTGGCAAGCATGCAGCAGTAGAAGTGCCTGCTGCCCGAACCCTTGATGAGTGCTGGCAATTGGTCGAAACTTC
>CALRRX020000166.1:0-6859 GCA_943370675.1 Reyranella massiliensis 521
ACCACATTAATAAAAATTGAATAAAAAATTAAATGTCAATAGTTTATGAAATCATCCCGTCGATCATTTATAAAAAAAACCACCGCTTTTGGTGCGGCTGCCAGCCTGAGTTCCCTACCATTTTCACTATTAGGAAACACGCTGGCCGACCCGATTAAAATTGGCATTATCGGTTTGGATACTTCCCATGCCCCGGCATTTACCAAGCTGTTCAATGCAGAAAATCCCAAACCTGAATTGGCAGGGTTTCGTGTTGTGGCCGCTTATCCTTATGGTAGTCGCGACATCAAATCAAGCCTTGACCGGATTCCGGGTTATATCGATCAGGTGAAAGAACTCGGTGTTGAAATCGTGGATTCCATCGAGGCATTGCTTCAACGGGTTGATGTGGTGCTTTTGGAAACCAATGATGGCAAACCACATTTGGAGCAGGCTAGGGCAGTATTTAAAGCCAAAAAGCCGGTATTTATTGACAAGCCGGTAGCAGGTTCCTTGAAAGATGCGGTGGCGATTTATCAGGAAGCCGAAGCTGCAGGCGTTCCGATGTTTTCCTGTTCTTCACTTCGCTATCAAAAGAATGTTCATGCTGTTCGACATGAGAACAAGGTCGGCAAAGTGCTTGCCTGCGATGCTTTTAGTCCGGCAACTTTGGAACCCAGTCATCCAGATTTGTTTTGGTATGGGATTCATGGGGTGGAAATTCTCTTTACTGCTATGGGACCTGGCTGTGAATCGGTGACTCGTTTTTCTACTTCAGATGCTGAAGTAGTCGTAGGAACTTGGAAAGACGGTCGCGTTGGGACTTTCCGTGGAATGAGGTCAGGAAAGCATGACTATGGAGGAACTGCTTTTGGAACGGATGGCAACCTGTTTTTCGGGCCTTTTGAAGGATATGAGCCTTTAGCTGTGCAGATAGCCCAGTTTTTCCGAACCAAAAAATCACCTATTGATCCTACCGAAACCCTTGAAATCTATGCCTTTATGGAAGCGGCAGATGAAAGCAAAAGGAGAGGAGGAGCAAAAGTCCGTTTAGATTCTCTACTTTAAAGAATTCATGCCTTCAAGGTTTTAAACTCCTTGAAGGCTTTTTTTAACTTATTCCGCTATTTTAGAAAGTTCAATCTCCCTTTAACCCCGACAACCATGCGCGTTTTCCAGCTTTTTAAAGGAGTTTTTCTCCTAATTCTCTTTACTAGTTTCATTGGATCTATTTCCGCTCAGGATATCAAATGGGATGCCTCAGGAAACGCCTTTTTCCAAATTCAAAATGGGCAAATACTCAAAGTAAATCTCCCAAGTCAGCAGCAAGAAGTGTTTGTATCCACGGCTGATTTAACTCCAAGTGGAAAAAGCCCACTGCTAGTCAGAGATTTTACTTTTTCTCAGGACGGTAAAAAATTGTTGATTTATACCAATACCAAGCAAGTTTGGAGATTGGATACTCAAGGCGATTACTGGGTCTTGAATTTGATAACCAAAGAGCTTAAACAAGCTGGAAAAGGACTTCCAGCATCATCACTTCGGTTTGCAAAGCTTTCTCCCGATGCTACAAAAATTGCCTATGTGAGTGAATTCAACCTTTTTGTGGAAGACTTGGCCAGCGGTCAAATCACCGCTTTGACTCAGGATGGCAACCGGAAATTGATCAATGGAACCTTCGATTGGGCTTATGAGGAAGAATTTGCCTGTAGAGATGGTTTTCAATGGAGTCCAGATAGCAAGAAAATTTCCTTTTGGCAGATCGATGCCAATCAGATTCGGGATTACTACATGATGAATTTTACCGATTCTGTTTATTCTAAAGTGGTTCCGGTGGAATATCCAAAAGTTGGTGAATCGCCTTCTCCTGCAAAGATTGGAGTGATTGAGTTGGCTTCACAAAAGACAACTTGGCTCAATATTCCGGGCGATCCTCAACAGCACTATTTGCCACGAATGGAGTGGAATAGCCCTGAATTACTATTGGTTCAGCAACTCAATCGAAAGCAAAACCACAGTAAAATCTATGCAGTAAATGTGCCGAACAATGAAGCCAAAGTGATTTCAGAAGAAAAAGAGGAAACCTGGATCGATGTGCTTTCAAGCTGGGAAAATGTCTACGGAATAACTTACCGACATGAATTCAAGTGGATAAATGGAGGCAAAGAATTCCTTTGGTTTAGCGAAAAAGACGGTTGGAGGCACCTCTACCGTGTGGATTTGACAGGAAAGGAGACCCTTATCACGGTGGGAGAATACGATGTGATCAATTTGCTTCATGTCAATGAAAAAGAAAACCTGATCTATTTCCATGCTTCTCCAACCAATGCCACTCAAAAGTACCTGTACAAAACTCGGTTGGATGGAAAAGGAAAAGTGGAATTGGTGACTCCATCGGACCTGCAAGGAACCCACAATTATGTGATTTCTCCTTCAGGAAAATTTGCCATGCATCAGTTTTCCAATTCCTATACCAGACCTTTCTCAGAATGGATCAGCCTACCCAAACATGAACCACTCGATGCCGCGAAAAGCATAAAAGCCAATTTGGCTCAAAATCAAGGTCCAAAAACAGTAGAATTCTTCAAGATCAATACAGCAGATGGCACGGAAATGGACGGCTGGATGGTCAAGCCCAAGAACTTTGATCCAAGCAAAAAATATCCGGTCGTTTTCTTTGTCTACACCGAACCATGGGGTGCAAATGTCAAGGATTCTTATGGCGTGGCAAGAAACCGAAATTACCAAGGTGATATGGCCGAGGATGGATACATCTATATTTCGATCGATAACCGTGGCACGCCTGCTCCAAAAGGAAGAGCTTGGAGAAAAAGTATTTACCGCAAAATTGGTCGCCTTAATATTTCTGATCAAGCCGAAGCGGCTGCGCAAATTATAAAATGGGATTTTGTCGATCCTGAGCGAGTGGCTGTTTGGGGACACAGCGGGGGAGGCTCAGCTACGCTCAACCTGCTTTTCCAACATCCGGAAATTTATAAAACCGGAATTTCCCTTGCCGCTGTAGCCAATCAGCTAACCTATGATAACATTTATCAGGAACGCTACATGGGGCTTCCCCAGGAAAATCTGGAAGACTTTATCGCCGGCTCACCCCTTACCCATGCTAAAAATCTACAAGGAAACTTACTTTACATCCATGGCACTGGCGATGACAATGTCCATTACGACAATGCCGAGATGCTCATCAATGAACTGATCAAGCATGGCAAACTCTTCCAGTTTATGCCTTATCCTAATCGGTCCCATGGCATTGGAGAAGGGGAGGGAACCACTGCCCATTTGAGAAAATTGTACACTGATTATCTGAAAAGATTTTGTCCTCCGGGGGGTAGGTAAGGTTTTCCTTTAAAATACTACTAGGTTTAATGGTGAAAAATTGATAATCCATGAAAGATTCAATGATTAAAAATTCAAGAAGGACTTCTTTTTATTTTGAACTTGAAAAGTTAAGAAACTTGAAAAATCTAGTCTATTCAAAAATGAAAAGAGAGTCACTTGATCCTGAAATCCAAGCCTATTATTCAAATCCAAAAAACATCATTTGAATCATCTGAGATTTTATCCTAAACATTCACTCATTCGACACTAAAAAATGAAGTTAAAAATATCGCTTAGTTTAAGTCTATTTCTTTTTTTTTCCTCTTTAGGATATTCCCAAAAATCCTTCACTCGAGCTGATACCTTGAGAGGAAGTATCACTCCTGAGCGGGCTTGGTGGGATCTAAATCACTACCATCTTGCTGTCGAAATTTTCCCTGAAACCAAATCCATAAAAGGCTCAAATACAATTCGATATCGTGTAGTATCTGAATATCAGGTTTTACAGTTGGATCTCCAGGAACCTTTAAAAATCGCTTCAATCAAGCAGGCAGGAGAGGAGCTTACGTTCAAACGTGAAGGTCCGGTTCATTTTGTTACATTGAAGAAAAAGCAGGTGCCAGGAACCTTGGAAGAACTTGTTGTCAGCTACGAGGGCCAACCCAAAGAAGCCATCCGACCACCTTGGGATGGAGGAATTACCTGGACCAAAGACAGTAAAGGGAAACCCTTTATCGCATCATCCAATCAGGGAATCGGATCCAGTATCTGGTGGCCGCTCAAGGACCACCCAGCAGATGAAGTGGATAGCCTGATGATCAGCGTGACCGTTCCTGATGGTTTAATGGATATTTCCAATGGTCGTTTGGTCGGAATTGACATTCAAAATGGAAAAAATACCTTCCATTGGTCTGTGGTCAATCCGATTAATGATTATGGAGTGAATATCAACATCGGGGATTACGTCCATTTTGGAGAGAAGCACGCTGGAGAAAAGGGCACTCTGGACATGGATTATTTCGTCTTGAGAGAAAATTTAGAAAAAGCCAAAGTTCATTTTCAAGACGCAGGCCGAATGATGAAGGCATTTGAGCATTGGTTTGGGCCGTATCCATTTTATGAAGATGGCTTTAAGCTAGTTGATGCACCTTACTTAGGAATGGAGCATCAAAGCTCAGTGACCTATGGCAATGGCTACCAAATGGGATATAGAGGCAGAGACCTAAGCGGTACAGGTTGGGGCTTGAAGTTTGACTTTATCATCATCCATGAAGCTGGGCACGAGTGGTTTGCCAATAACATCACGTACAAGGATGTGGCCGACATGTGGATCCATGAGAGCTTTACCAACTATTCGGAAAGTCTCTTTCTGGACTACCATTATGGAAAAGAAGCCGGGCAGGAATATGTGAGAGGAACTCGAATGAACATCGCCAATGACCGTCCAATCATTGGAACCTATGGGTTGAATCAGCGAGGCTCTGGAGACATGTATTACAAAGGTGGAAACCTGCTCAACATGCTTCGTGAAATCTTGAATGATGATGAGAAGTGGAGACAAGTGCTTCGAGGTTTGAACAAAGAGTTTTACCATCAGACAGTGACAACCCAGCAAGTGGAAAGCTACATTTCCCAAGCATTTGGGATGGATCTTAAACCTATTTTTGACCAATATTTAAGAGACGAGCGAATCCCAGTTTTAGAATATTATTATTCAGATAATCAAACACTTAATTATCGTTGGATTTCCTGTATAACTTCTTTTACTATGCCAGTGGATGTAGAGATCGGAGGGGAAAATAAACGAATTCAGCCTAAAACTTCCTGGACTCAAGTTCAGGTAAAAAATCAAGCAGATCTGAAAATTGATCCTGATTATTATGTGGGTCTAATTAGAATGCGATAAATTAAAAAACAATTATTTGGATAAAAATAGATTGATATTCCAAAAAATGAAATGCTAAGTAATTCAATCCATCAAACTAAGAATCTTTTACCTTAAATGATGGGCTATTATTCAACATAAATCTATTTGCAAGTTAGGATATGTGGCTTGGATATAAAGAAAAAAAGATGGCTATAGTGAAAATTTTAATTAAATCTCAAATTGACATACAGCGTTATTTTAAATCGATCATTTTTGATCGGAAAATCTTATCTCACAATTTTCAATTTTGAATATTAAATGGAGGCGATCAAGGAAGAAAATGAAATCGGTTTGTATGATGAGTTGATTCAAAGGCTCATAAACATATACAATGAAACAAAATTACCAATTGAGGTTAGCTTTAGAGATTTGAACCCCGAATTAAATAATAGTGATCGCTCTACACATTTGATTCATACTTATCCAGCTAAATTGTTGCCACATATACCCCACATTTTTCTGAACAATAAAATATTTTCTAAAAAAGGTGATCTAATTTTGGATCCTTTCTGTGGTTCAGGGACAGTTTTGTTAGAAGCTCTACTTTCAGGTAAGAATGCTGCTGGAATTGATTCGAATCCTTTAGCAAGGCTTATTACAAGGGTTAAAACAAGAAAATATGATTGTTTCGAGCTGAGAAAAATTTTAAATCAAATCAAATTAGATTTTAATAGTATCGATTCAGAAGAAATTCCAAATGTGGTTAACATTGATCATTGGTTCTTCAAAGAAATAAAAAGTTCTTTGGGCAAGCTTTTCTGGATAATTAAAAGAATTGAAGACCAAAAAAACAGAGACTTCTTTCTTCTATGTTTATCCAACTGTGTCAAAAAAGTAAGTTTAGCAGATCCTAGAGTTTCAGTTCCAGTCAGGCTAAGATATGATCGATATAAGGATGATCACCCATTAAGAGAAAAGACACGTCAAAGAATAGAAAACCTAAAAGAATTAAATGTTTTAGACAAGTTCTATCAAATAGCCTCCGAAAACATTGCTAGATTTGAAAAACTAGATTTTGAAAATCATTTGTATGCAGAAATAATTGGAAAGGATGCTAGAAAAATAAAATATGTGCTGGATGATTCAATTGATCTTATTCTTACTTCTCCTCCATATGGTGGAGCTCAAAAATACATTAGAGCATCTAGCCTAAACCTCGGGTGGATTGGAAAACTTGAGAATAATTCCTTGGCATCATTTGAAAGAGATTCAATAGGAAGAGAACATTTTTCAACCTACGAATATCAAGATTTAATAAAGACTGGCCTTGAAATAGCCGATAGTAAACTTGAAAAAATCAGAAAAATAAATCCTTTACGCGCTCATATTTCTGCCAAATATCTTATTGAAATGAGACAAACTTTAAAAGAGATGAATAGGGTTCTGAAGCCTGGTGGATATTTAATTTTAGTCTCAGCAAACAATCATGTTTGTGGGCAGGAGTTTGAACCCCAGCATTTTTTAAGAAAGATATGTGAGGAGCTCGGTTTCTCCGTTAACCTTGAGTTAGTTGACGACATTAAATCTTACGGATTAATGACAAAGCGAAATAAAACAGCAAGTATTATAACTAGAGAGTGGGTGGTTGTATTCAGAAAATAACTATGGAAGATT